>JALYMZ010000257.1 GCA_030773435.1 Actinomycetota bacterium
GTGAGGCTCCGCGAACGGAGCCTCACACGGGTTCTCAATAGCCGGCCCGTCTGAGTGCTGCGGTCGCGTCCCAGGAGCCGGGGGAATGAATCGGCGTAGCCTCCGCGTTGACGTGCCAGTCGACGAAGGAGTACGCCCGGATGGCGAGCATAGATGGCTCTTCCACTTTGACCGGGCAGCGGGGGTGAGGTTGGCCCTCGGCGAGCCTGCGTGAGATGGGGCTCGTGGCCGCCCCGATTCTCGCTGTGTTGACGAGCAGCGGGATGGGAGGCCACAAGCCTTGGAGCACGGTACGATGTTGTTGCTGGGTCTGGAAGGCGTCGCGGTGCAGCGTGTCGAGCTGGCCGGGGACGGCTCGCGGATGGTGCATGTGGGCACGGCGGAGCCTGCGGCCGCTGCGTGTCCGTCGTGCGGGGTGTTCTCCAGCTCGGTGAAAGGGGCGGGTGGTCACGCGCCCGAAGGACCTGCCCTACGGTGATGCGCCGGTGTTGTTGCGCTGGCACAAGCGGCGCTGGCGGTGCGTGGAGACGGCGTGTGCGCGGAAGACGTTCACCGAGTCGATCGCTTAGGTGCCTGCGCGGGCGCGGACGACCACCCGGCTGCGGCGGGCGTGCGCGGACGCGGTGGCGGAGAACCGCAGCGTTGATGGAGAACCGCAGCGTTGATGAGGTGGCGCGGGCGCATCGGCTGTCCTGGCTGCTGCTGCGAGCCAGGGAACGGCTGTCGGACAAGGCACTCGCGCGGATGTGGAACGGCTGTGTCGACGAGCTTGTCAAGTGTTCTGTGTAAGTTGCGGTTTCCAATTTCTTAGATGTGCTCGGGGAGTCGGCCGGGGTAGGCGATGGCGAGGGCGTTGAGGGCTTGGGTCCAGCCCTGGACCGCGGCGCCGTCGACGAGCCGGCCGGGGGCGGTGCGCTTGCGTTTGGGCAGGCCCTTCTGTTTGGCGCGTTGCCGGGCTCGTTTGTCCTCGATGTCGCGGATCGCTAGCCACAGCAGCTTGACTACAGCCTCGTCGTTGGGGAAGTGGCCGCGGTTCTTGATGATCTTGCGCAGCTGGTAGTTCAGCGACTCGATCGCGTTGGTGGTGTAGATGATCTTGCGGACCTCGGGCGGGAACGCCAGGAACGGCGTGAACCGCTCCCAGGCCCGTTCCCAGACCGCGACCGCGCCGGGGTGCTTCTTGCCGATGGTGGAGTCGGCGAACGCGGCCAGCGCGTCGAGGGCGACTTGTTCGTTGGCGGCGGTGTAGATCGGCCGCAGCAGCGCCGCCGTGGCCTTGCGATCGCCGTAGGCGACGTAGCGCATGCAGGCTCGGATCAGGTGCACCACACACGTCTGAGTGACCGTGTTCGGCCAGATGGTCTCGATCGCCTCCGGCAGGCCCTCCAGGCCGTCGCAGCAGGCGATCAGCACATCGGTGACACCGCGGTTGCGCAGCTCGGTGAGCACGTGCAGCCAGAACTTCGCGCCCTCGGCGGATTGGACCCAGATGCCCAGCACGTGCTTGATCCCGTCGGTGTCCACGCCGACAACGAGGTGCGCGGCCTTGTTGACCACGTGGCCGCCGTCGCGGACCTTCACGATGAGCGCGTCGATGTAGACGATCGGGTAGACCGAACCAGGGGCCGGTTCTGCCAGGCCTTGACCTCCCCCAGCACCGCGTCGGTGATCTTGCTGATCGTCTCGTGGGACAGTTCGACCCCCAGCGTGCGGTGCAGGTGGCGCTCGATGTCGCGCACCGTCATCCCGCCGGCGAACAGGCTGATGATCATCTCCTCCAGCCCGCCGGCGAGCCGGCGGGCACCTTTGGGCACCAACCTGGGCTCGAAGCTGGAGTTGCGGTCCCGCGGCGTGGCCAGGTCGATCTCACCGACCTCGGTGGCCACCGTCTTCGGTGTCGACCCGTTGCGGCTGTTCGCAGATCCGCGACCGGCCGGGTCCCCCTTGTCGTCGCCGAGGTGGTCGGCCAGCTCGGCGTGCAGCCCCTTCTCAAGGACGGCCTTGATCAACGCTGGCAGGAAGCCGCCCTCACCGGTCAGCCGCAGACCGGAATCGTCAACCTGGTCCATCGGTTTGTCCAGCCACGGGCCGTCGGCCAGCGCCTGCGCCAGCGCCTCCGCGGAGACGTGGCCGTCGGTGGAGGCCAGCGCTTCGACCGCCACGTCCGACAGCGAGCGGGTCAGCTCGGTGTCCGCGCCGGAGGCGCGTGCCTGTGCGTCATTGCGGTTCTCCTCTCCGGCATGACAGATCACACCAGTCTCATCCGCAACTCCTCTTACACAGACCATCTGACACGCCGGTGTCGACAACGCCCCGACCAACCAACTGCTCGCCGCCTGGATCGCCACGGAGGAGCTGCGAGCTCTGCTCGCCACCACTGCCCGCGGCGGACACCGCCACAACATCGCCCACCGGCTGTGGGTCTTTACGACTGGTGCGCCCGCGTCGAGGTGCCCGAAGTGACCGCGCTCGTTGAGACGGTCGAGGCCTGGTGGCCGGAGATCCTCGCCTTCCTCCAACTGAACATCACCAACGCCGCCACCGAGGGCACCAACCGGCTGATCAAGCAGGTCAAACGCCACGCCTGCGGCTTCAGAAACCAAGCCCACTACCGCGACCGCGTACGGTTGCACAGCACCCGTAACCGAACACGGGTCTCAGCGAGAAATCAACACGCTGCCCGGTCAAGGTTGAAGAGCCAGCATAGCCCCGAGCGAGCGGCTCCGCGTCGAGCTCGACGACGTGATCGGCGGCGCCAGCGAACACGACGACCCGTCGAGGCGACCGGCCGGCCGGCGCGCGGCTGATCCTGCAGCAGGCGCTCGAGGACGAGCTGACCGAGTTCCTGGGTCGCCAGCGCTACCAGGGCCGCGGCGGCCCGCTTGAGCTCGAGCGCCCCGCGTTAGCCAAGATCGTCGGCAAGGGCGTCGCCCGCTCACACGCGCTCGACCTCCTCGACGTAATCCTGCAGGAGGCGCCTCGGCTTCGTCGCTTCTCATGAGGGCTTGAAGTTGCCGCTCTGAGCTGTGAGGGCTGTCCGCTGCAGGATCCTTAACGGGACCGGTCCGTGGTGACGAAGAGCAGACGTCGGCGTCCGGGTTCGGTGGTGGACGTCTGGGGTTCCGTGATCTACGCGGTAGATACTAGCCACCGCGCGGGGTCGTGCGTCGCTGGCAGGTGAGTGCATGGGTATCGATCGTGAGGTGCTGTTCCGGTTAGCCACGAGTGAGCGGCTGGAGCGCGCCGTCAGGGCGGTGCCGTTGGGAGAACAGGCGGCCTGGCGAGCGGCCTCGCGCTACGTCGCAGGCCGCAGCCAAGCAGAAGGCCTGGCCACCGCGGCCAGCCTCCTCGACCGCGGGCATGGCGTCAGTATCGATCTGTTCGGCGAACTCGTGACTGACACGAGCACCGCGGAGGGCGTCGTCGCGGACTACCGCTCACTGGCGGCTGTGCTGCCCATCGAGCCGGCCGACGTGTGGCTGTCGGTCGACCTGACGCACTTGGCGCTGGACGTCGATCCGGTCG
>JALYMZ010000258.1 GCA_030773435.1 Actinomycetota bacterium
CGCCATGTGCTCGCGGAGCAGGACCGGGGCCGGGTGTCGGTCCGGTCCGGTCAGAGTCTCCGCGACGCGTGCGCCGCGTGGCTGGACCTCAAGCGCGCGCAGGACAAGCGCGCCACGTCGTTGGACAACTGGACCACCGCGCTAGAGACGCACGTCTACCCGCGCCTCGGCTCGGTGAAGGTGTCCGACCTGCGCGGATCAACAAGGCGTGGAAGCGCAACGGCGAGGACGACGCCACCGGCACCCCGGGTTGGCTCGCCAAGCAGGTGAAGGCCAAGCACACGATGCGCGACCACCACCTCGGGAATGCGAAGACTCCGAAGTCACGGCGCACCATCACGATCTCCCCGGCGGTGGCCGCGGTGCTCGCTCGGCGGACCAAGGGCAAGACGGCCGAGGACTTCGTCTTCACGACGCGGACCGGGTTGCCGCTGCACAATGCGACTTCTACACCCATGTCTGGCGCAAGCTCATGAAGGCGCTGGCGGCCGAGGGCATCGCACCCTTCCGGTTCCACGACCTCGCCACACCCACGTGGCCTGGGCTGGTGGCCGGCGGTGCACCGCGCTGCCGCACATCCAGGCACGGGTCGGCCACGAGGCGATCACCACCACGATCGACACCTACGGCCACCTGTGCCCGCGGGCGACCAGCTCATCTCCGGGATCATCGACACCGCCCTGACCGGCGGCACGATCCGACCCAGCGCGGCCGCCTAACGTGTTGCTCCTTGTCCTCTATGCAACACACTGGTGGTGCGGTGATGATCTTCGACCGGATCGAGTGGCACAACGTCACCACGCGACCGGGAGGCTAACCGCGGCAGAGATCGAGCAGGCGATCTGGAACGCGGACCGGATGATCCCTCATCGGGAGCACGCCGACCGCGGACTGTTCCGCTCGGTGACCGACGGCGGGAAGTCCGTCGTCGTCATCGTCGAGCTCCTGCACGACGGCGTACGACCGATCACCGGATGGGAGGCATGACGATGACGAACAAGGCCAACGCAGAACTCGCGGACTACTACAACGATACCGAAGACCTGTCGGGCTTCGACGACGCGAACGCCGTGCCGGTCACGGTGAAACGGTCGGTCACCATCTCCGTGCGGTTCTCCGATAAGGAGATCGCCGAGCTGCGCGCCCGTGCTGAGCAGGCCGGCGTCAAGGTACCTCATTCATCCGCGCGGCCGCGCTGGAGGCAACGAGCCCCGTGGACCGAGTCGCACTCGGCGAGCTTGCCCGTGACCTGGAGCAGCGAGCTCATCAGGTCGCCGAGTTCGTGACTCGGGGCGCGTAACTCACCCGGGGCCACGGGTGGGCCCACTCTCTTCGGACCGCCTCGACCCACGAAGCCGCCACCACCACCGTCTCGAGCCGCTCAACTCTCAGGCGTCTGTCGTCCGTGCACGAAGCGCCAGACGAGCCGGGCGGCTGGGGAGTAATAGCGCGCCACGCGGATGAGCGCGCGTTTGGAGAATGGGCATTTGCGGCTACAAAACGCAGTGATCGCGGCTAGATGAGTACGTCGCCGCTCGGCGCCTGTGGGTGGGGAGCAGTTCCGCTTGGCCAATTTGCTGGAGGCCTGGCGGCCCGGGTCATCAGCCCCGGGTGGTGGGCGCGCTGGCCGAGGACGTGGAGGTGTCGGCCGGAGGGCTGGCATAGGCGGAGGTGGAGCTGGTGCGGTTGGCCGCCGTCCACGCAGCTGCGGGGCTGCGGCGGCTGGGGGATCGCGGCACCGCGAGCAGGTCCTCGTGGTGCACGGTGACCGACAGCGATCCATCGGCCGCCTCTTCCAAGCGCCGCCGCGCGTAGGGGACCGCTGCCTCCCGCAGGTCGGGTCGCTGTTCCGTGGCCGCGCCCAGCCAACCGGTGAACCACTCCGCCATCAGCTCGGACAGCTTCGGGGCGAGTCGCCAGGGGCTGGGGCGCACGGTGACGTCGAGACCACGAGCAGTGAAGCCGGCCACCGCTGCGCGGGCGGCGTCCGGACCGAGCAGCCGGCCTCCGCTGATGTCGCGCCCCTGGTGGGCGTTGAACGCGTTCATCACGACCCGGTCGAACGGGTCAGTGGGGGTGAGCTGGACGCGTCCGACGACGCTGAGTGTGACCAGGACCGGGCAGACCGCCTGCGCACACACGTCCACGAAGCGCCCCAGCTCCTCGGCCGTCATCATGTCGAGCAGCGCCGACGCGGTGACCAGGCTGGCACCGGCCAGCCCCACCGGCTCCAGCCGGGTGATGTCGCCCCGCCGGGTCTCGACGGTCACCTCCACACCGTCCGAGGACACCGGCGGTGGGGTGAAACCGACGCGGTGGAGCAGCGCGGCGTCCCGATCGTGGAGGACCCAGTGCTGCGGACCGCCCAACCGGGGTGCCAGCCAGCGGGCCATCGAGCCGGTCCCACAGCCCAGGTCGTGGACGACCAGCCTGCCCTCGGGCAGGAAGGACAGGAGCTCCTCGACGAGCTCGACCGAACGGGCCGCGGCGTCGGCAGGCTCCCGCAGCGCCAGCCAGTCGGAGCCCGCCCTGACCGGTTCGGACACCATGGCACCTCCGCCGGGGTGAACCGCACGCTAACAACGCGCGTTGTCCCCAACAAGGGCGTTGTCCCGACCACGCCCGCAACCCGGTGCGCGTTAAGGGATGGGCAGGTGCAGTGGTCCCGATCCGGAGAACCCTCGCGGTGAGCCTCGCCGCGCTGGTGGTCGTGCTCGCCGCCCTGGCGACCATGGGCCTCGAGGCGGCACCTGCGGTCGTCGGGCTGGCCTGCGGCGTCGCCCTGTGCGCGGCGGTGGTTCGGGGCCTGGCCGCGATGGGTGCCGAGGTGCTGGCGCCGGCCGACCTGGTCACGCTGACCCGGGCCACCCTCGCC
>JALYMZ010000259.1 GCA_030773435.1 Actinomycetota bacterium
GCGCGGCGGCGTCGCGTGCGATGGCGGCGTCAGTCTCGTCGCGGTCGGACAGCGCGCGCATCCGGTCGACGTCGATGTGCCGGTGCCCGCGGAACACCATGAGGACGATGGCCAGGCCGAGCCCGATCTCGGCGGCGGCGATCGCGATGACGAACAGCGTCAGCACCTGCCCCCCGTGCACCGCGTCGTCCAGGTGGGCGTCGAAGGCGACCAGGTTGAGGTTGACGGCGTTGAGCATCAGCTCGACGCCCATCAGTACCAGGACCGCGTTGCGCCGGGCCAGGACGCCGTAGACGCCGATCGCGAAGAGCAGGGCAGCGACGACGAGCGGAAGCAGCAACGGCATCAGCGGTCGCTCTCCCGCTCGGTTCGGCTGCGGGACAGCACGATGGCGCCCACGAGCGCAGCGAGCAACAGCACGCTGAGAACCTCGAAAGGCAGTACCCAGGACCGGAAGAGCGCCGCCCCGAGGCGACCGGCGCTGCCCACCGCCGCGTCGTCGAGGCGGAGCTCAGCGCTTCCGAAGCCGGTGACGACCGTGGTCACGAGGAGCCCGGCCACCAGCGCGGCCACCACCCCGGCCAGCCACCGGTTTCCCGAGCTGAGATCGGGCTGCTCACCGGTCGGGGCGCGGGTGAGCATCAAGGCGAACAGCAGCAGGACGACGACGGCACCGACGTAGATCAGCACCTGCATCCAGGCGACGAACTCGGCCGCGAGCAGCAGGTAGCAACCCGCCAGCGCACCGAGGGTGACCACCAGCCACAGCGCTGCGTGCACGAGCCGGGGGGTGACCACTACCAGCAGCGCCGAGCCGACCGCGACCGCTCCCAGCAGCAGGAACAGGGCTCCCACCCCGCTCACCCGGACTCCTGCGCCGTGCCGGGACGGGCGGCGCGCGCGGCAGCCTTACGGGCGGTGCCGAGCTCCTTGGGCTCCTCGGCCCTCGGGTCCAGCGCCGGGGGCGCCGGCACGGTCCACATCCACTCGCGCAGCCGGTCCCGCTCGTGGGTCAGGTCGCGGATGTCGAACTCGGAGTACTCGAACTCCGGTGACCAGTGCAGCGCGTCGAACGGGCAGGCCTCGACGCAGATGCTGCAGTACATGCAGAGCGAGTAGTCGATGGCGAACCGGTCGAGCACGTTGCGGCTGCGCTCCCGGCCGCCCTCCTCGCCGGCCGGCAGGGTGTCCTTGTGCGAGTCGATGTAGATGCACCATGCGGGACACTCGCGGGCGCACAGCATGCACACCGTGCAGTTCTCCTCGAACAGCGCGATGACCCCGCGCGACCGCGGCGGGAGCTGCGGCAGGGCGTCCGGGTACTGCGCGGTCACCGACCGCCGGGTCAGGTTGCGCCAGGTCACCAGGAGCCCGTGCGCCAACCCGCCGCCCCAGCCTCGTGCCGTCCTCATGCCACCAGCACCGCCCCCACCGAGGTCATCGCCAGCTGCAACAGCGCCAGCGGCACCAGCACCTTCCAGGCCAGGCTCTGCAGCTGGTCCGCCCGCAGCCGCGGTAGCGCGACCCGCGCCCAGATCACCAAGAACGCCACTCCGGCTGCCTTGGCCAGCGTCCACAGCCAGCCCAGCTGTTCCTCGAGCGGACCGGCCCAGCCACCGAGGAAGAGCACCGCGGTGAGCAGCGACAGCAGCACGATCCCGGCGTACTCGGCCAGCAGGAACAGCGCGAACCGCAGGCCGGTGTACTCGGTGTAGGGGCCGAACACGATCTCGGCGTCGGCGACCGGCATGTCGAACGGCGGCCGCTGCAGCTCCGCGAGACCGGCCAGAAAGAAGACCACCAGCCCGGGCAGCTGCCACAGCAGCCACTGCGGCTGCCACGCCTCGGCGATGCCGGTCAGCGACAACGTCCCGGCGGCCATCGCCGGGCTCACCGCGGCTAGCACGAACGGCAGCTCGTAGGCCATCAGCTGCGCCGCGACCCGCAGGCCGCCGAGCAGGCTGAACTTGTTGGCGCTGGCCCACCCGGCCATCAGCGAGCCGAGGACCCCCACGCTCGTCACCGCGAGCACGAAGAAGAGCCCGAGGTCGAGGTCCTCGCCGACCAGCCCGGGGCCGATCGGGATCGCGACCAACGCAACCAGGTACGGCACCAGCGCCACCGCCGGCGCGAGCCGGAACACCGTGCGGTCGGCGCCGGCGGGGACGACGTCCTCCTTCTGGGCGAACTTGACGCCGTCCGCCACCAGCTGGGCCCAGCCGTGGAAGCCGCCGGCGTACATGGGCCCGACGCGACCCTGCATGTGCGCCATCGCCTTGTGCTCGGCCTGGCCGACCAGCAGCGGCAGCAGCAGGAAGGCCGCCAGCACCACGGCCAGCCGCAGTGCCCCGTCGAGCGCCTCACTCATCGGCGACCTGCTCCTCCGACTGCGGGGACGTGGTGCGGCCCGGGGCCGGAGCGGCGCGCGTCACCCGCGCAGGACGCCGCGGC
>JALYMZ010000260.1 GCA_030773435.1 Actinomycetota bacterium
GCGAAGAAGCCGGCTCGGCGCGGCGGCGGCACCACGACGCGAGCGGCCGCCGGTGGCGACGCGCTGACCTCGCCGATGCAGGGCACGATCGTCAAGCTGCTGGTGGAGGACGGTGCCACGGTGGCCCCCGGGGATCCCGTCGTGGTCCTGGAGGCGATGAAGATGGAACAGCCGCTCCACGCCCACAAGGCCGGAACCGTCACCGGGCTGAGCGCGGTCGGCGCCACGGTGGCCGCGGGCGCGGTCGTCTGCGAGATCAAGGACTGACCGGGGCTGCCGAC
This sequence comes from Actinomycetota bacterium, assembly GCA_030773435.1. Taxonomy (GTDB): domain Bacteria; phylum Actinomycetota; class Actinomycetes; order Propionibacteriales; family Nocardioidaceae; genus JALYMZ01. The sequence continues at coordinate 282 of JALYMZ010000260.1, forward strand.
TCCGGTCAGCCGTAGTGCACCGTGAACGTGTCCGTGGCGCGGACGTATCTGATGCGGCCGTGTCGGAAGTCCTGTTGCCGGCCGCCCTCGACCCGGCGTACGTCGGAGACCGGCGGACCCAGCCGGCCCGCCGCGCCACCGGCACCCAGATACGCGCGCAGGAAGCCGCCCCGCACCGGATGTGCTCCCGCGTCCGGGCTGGTGTAGATGTGCCCGCGCTCGAACACGACCCGCAACACCTCGGTGGCCACCTGCCGCACACCGCTGCGCGGATAGCCGAGCCCGGACTCCACCCCGCCCAGACCGCGGTAGCGCCGCAGGATCGGGCCGTAGACCTCACGGGCACCGATCCGGCCGGTCCAGAAGATGCGACCGTGCTCGAACCGCTGCGTGGCGCCGCCGGTCACGGCGTACTCGCCGCTGATCGGGCGCCCGAGCACCGACCCGCGGCCGCCGAGCGACGCCCAGCGCTCCATGATCGGGGTGCGCTCGATGGTGAACCACGTCGAGCGCAGCCCGACCGTCCAACGGAAGTCGTCGCCGGACATCTCCACGTCGGCGTCGGTGCCGTCCAGCACGACCTGCAACGCCCGGCCGTGCCACTGGCCGTCGCCGGTGCGCCGGGTCACCCGCACGGCGACGAGGTTGCCGAGGCGGGGGTAGAGCTGCTCGAGCCGGCCCGCGTCGATCCGCAGCTGCCAGTCGTGGACCGTGTTGCCGCTCCAGTCGTCCCAGGGGTCGCGCTGGGCTGGCAGGTAAGGCAGGCCGCCGCTGGCGGTGAAGCCCCCGCTGGAGGAGGAGAACTGGGTCAGCGCCGGCCGACCGCCGTACACGAGCACCTGACGGGCGGTCCCGGCCACCGCCGAGTTTGTCGTCGGGGTCTCCGCCGCGACGCCGCCGTAGACCTGGCAGGCCGTGGTGTCGCAGATCTGGTAGTAGCGGTCGAGGTTGAGGGATCGCTGGTACGTCGCGTAGGTGCGGGCAGCGACCGCCTGCGACTTCAGCGCCTCCGCCGCCCACGAGGCCGGCATCTCGTACGGCACCACGCCTCGGACGTACCGGTCCATCGACAGCACGTTGACCGTGTCCCGCACGGTGGCGCCGGGGTACGGCGTCGCCGCCCGCAGCCGGCCACGGTACGCGCGGGAGACGGTGTCGCTGGTCCACAGCCGGATCGGCCCGCGGGCCGCGAACTCGCCGTCTCCGCGCAGCAGGGTCCGCCCGCTCGGTGACGTCCAGGTGTGCCAGCGCCCGGACTCGAGGTACTGCACGACGTCGGGCTGCGGGCGGATGCGCCACCGGGTGATGCCGGCACGGACGGGCAGCGTCCAGGCCGAGCCGTCCCCGAGGTCACGGACCCGCAGGCCGGCGCGGGGCGAGACCTGCAGGTCCGAGCTGACGTCGGCGGAGATCAGCACCCGCACCTGGCCCTGGACCTGTTCGAACGAGGTGCCCGGGTAGTAGAAGCCCAGGATCTTCCGGTAGCCCTTGCCCTGCAGCGCGGCCCCGTGAGCACCGTGCTGCGACATGCCACGGCCGTGGCCGTAGCCGTGGCCGGTGACCACGAGCTGTTCGTCGACCGGCACGTAGTAGGTCTGTGCTGTGGCCGGCGGCGCGGCAAGCGCGCCGATGGCAAGCGTCGCGGTGACGGCCGTGGCGACGACCACGGCGCGAGGCCGCGCCCGGCGCGGCCTGAGGGCCGCAGGGGACGGCTGGGTCATCGGTACCTCACTGCCGTAGTGTCGGTCGAGCGGTCATAGGAGATCCACGCTTTGGTGAAACCGGCCCGGCGGCCGCCCGGGATCCGGCGGGGATGGGTCAGCGGCAGCCCGATCGATGACTCCACGCCGCCCTCGCGCCGGTAGCGGCTCAGGATGTCGCCCCACAGCGCCACGGTGGTCAGACCCTCGGTGTCGTAGATGCGGCCCTCCTCGAAAACCGCCACGCGGACCCCGCGCCGGGAGCTGGCGCGCGCGTCGCGCGTCGGGTAACCGAGCCGGCCCTGCAGGCCGCCGTACTCGTCGAGGTAGCGGCCGAGGATACGGCCGTTGAGCATGTGCGCACCGGTCTCGGGGCCCCAGATGATCCGGCCTCTGGCGAAGTCGGTGGCTCGCCCTCGGCCGTGGTCGACGGCGCGCTCGCCGCCGAACGGCCACCCCAGGACCCCGGTCCGCCCGCCGTACTTCTCGACCCATCGGCGGAAGACCGGCGAGTCGTAGCCGCCCATGACCGCCGCCACCCGCTTGCGGATGTTGGGCAGCCTGGCGTACATGTACCGGCCGGGACAGGCGGTGCTCATCACGTCGCGGTGACCGACGATGTTGCGGATCATCGTCCCGTTGACCAGGCCGCGACCGTGCGCCGCCCGGTAGTTCGACTGCAGCTTCCAGGCGAGGGTGCGCACCAGGCCGCCGCGGATGCGCTTGGAGGGTTCGGCCAGCTCGAAGTTGCCGATCAGCGAGACCCCGACGGTGTTGGTGTTGTAGTAACCGGCGTGCGCACCGCGCACGGGCTTGTTGATCCCGCCGGCGCGGCCCTCGTAGACCTTGCCGAAGCGGTCGACGAGGAAGTTGTAGCCGATGTCGCACCAGCCCATGCTGCGCGTGTGGTAGGCGTAGATGCCGCGCACGATCGCCGGCGCCTCGGTGCGGCTGTAGTCGTTGGTGGTCGCGGTGTGGTGCACCACGGCGGCCTTGACCGTCGTGCCGTAGCGCGGGGAGTCGCAGGGGCTCGACAGCGCGGGGTCGGCGCCCCAGGCGCGGCGGCGCACGATCTCCGGGCGGGGGACCGCGGTGAAGCCGGCCGCCGTCGTCAGCGTCGTGGCGGCCGTCGGGTTGGTGCCGCCGAAGCCTGCGGTGCCCAGCCCGGCGAGGTCGTCCTGCAGGTACGTCGGATCAGGCTGCTGCCCGATCGCGGCGTCAGCCGGTGCCGTGCCGGGGTCGATGGTCGTCACCGTGACGTCGTCCGGCGCGGTGGCCGGGTTGCCCAGCACCCTGACCTCCACGCCGTCGGAGGGGTCCACCCACAGCGGGTCGGTGCCGTCCCGTACCTCGGCACCGAGCGCCTCGGCCCCGTCGGCACCGCTGGCACTCGCGGCGGGATCGACGTCCAGCTGCTGCCAGCCCGACCACGACCCGTTGCGGTGCGCCCGTACCTGCACCCGCGTGTCCGGCCCGGCGCTCCCCGGAGCCCAGGTGAGCCCGACCAGCCGGAACGGTGCGATGTCACGCCGGAGCAGGGTGGCCACGACGACGGGGCCGGCCACACCGACCGACCGCACAGCCGCTCGGACCCCGGGGACCTCCGGTACCGCCACCTGGTGCACCGCGATCGACGGCGTGCCTGCGCCCGCGTCCGCGGGGGACGGCGACCCGGGCACCGGCGTGGGCGACGCCTGCGCGGCACCGGTCGCAGGCGCCGAGACGAGCAGGGTGGCGGCGGTGAGGCCAGCGATGCGGTGGCGCATGAGACGCAGGCTCCTTGGCAATGGCTGGGACTTCTGTGACTAATGTGTTCTCGTGACGATAGATGTCTATGCTCGGCGTGTCGAGTGGAGCGGAATTATCCGTTGTGTAATATTTGCGGGTTTGACTGCGGTAATTGCACAGGCGTAACTATTGCGCACCACAGGGGACGGCGACCGTTTAGCGCCGACGACCGGCAACGGGCTAGCCCCCGGCGTGGGTTGCCGCCGTTCGCGCGCGCCGTAGGCTGGAGACCTCCGGCGCCTAGGGGGTTGCCATGGAACTCATCGTCTTCCTGCTGATCATCGGCGGGTTCGTCCTCGTGGCGACGTGGCGCCAGCGGCAGCGCCAGGGTGCGCTGGAGGCGGAGCAGACGGCCCAGCTCACGGCGGTCAAGCGCGCCGCGGAGGAGGACGTCACCCGCTTCGGCGAGGAGCTGCAGCGCCTGGACGTCGACGTCAGCGGCCAGGGGCTCGACGACGCAGCCCGGCAGGACTACCAACGCGCCCTGGACAGCTACGACGCGGCCAAGGACTCTTTGGCGGCGGTGCGGCAGCCGGAGGAGATACGGCACGTCACGCAGGTGCTGGAGGACGGTCGGTACGCCATCGCGTGCGTGCAGGCGAGGCTGGCCGGCGAGCCACTGCCGCAGCGGCGGCCGCCGTGCTTCTTCAACCCGGCGCACGGGCCGTCGACGACCGACGTGGCCTGGGCCCCGCCGGGAGGGCAGCCGCGCCACGTCCCGG
>JALYMZ010000261.1 GCA_030773435.1 Actinomycetota bacterium
CTGGCCGACCGGATGCTGCAGCTGACCGGGGTCGTCGACGCGCGGCAGATGCGTGCGCAGTACCTCGACAAGATGGACATCGAGCGCGAGCGCGGCATCACCATCAAGGCGCAGAACGTGCGGCTGCCGTGGACCGCCGACGACGGCAAGGACTACGTCCTGCACATGATCGACACGCCGGGCCACGTTGACTTCACCTACGAGGTGTCCCGGTCGCTGGCGGCCTGCGAGGGCACCCTGCTGCTGGTCGACGCGGCGCAGGGCATCGAGGCGCAGACGCTGGCGAACCTCTACCTGGCTCTGGACGCCGAGCTGCACGTCATCCCGGTGCTGAACAAGATCGACCTGCCCAGCGCCCAGCCGGAGAAGTACGCCGCCGAGCTGGCGCACGTCATCGGCTGCGACCCCGACGACGTGCTGCGGGTGTCGGCGAAGACCGGCGAGGGCGTGGAGCAGCTGCTGGAGCAGATCGTGCGGCAGGTGCCGCCACCCACCGGCGACGCCGCCGCGCCACCGCGTGCGCTGATCTTCGACTCGATCTACGACACCTACCGCGGGGTCGTGACCTACGTCCGCGTCGTCGACGGCCGGCTCAGCCACCGGGACCGGATCAAGATGATGTCGACCGGCGCCGTCCACGAGATGCTGGAGGTCGGCGTCATCTCCCCGGAGCCGACGAAGGCCACGGAGATCGGCGTGGGGGAGGTCGGCTACCTCATCACCGGGGTCAAGGAGGTGCGCCAGTCCCGGGTCGGCGACACCGTCACGTCGGCGGTGCGTGGCGCCACCGAGCCTCTCGGCGGTTACCGCCACCCCAACCCGATGGTGTTCGCCGGGCTCTATCCTATCGACGGCGACGACTACCCGGCGCTGCGCGACGCGCTCGACAAGCTGCAGCTCAACGACGCGGCCCTGGTCTACGAGCCGGAGACCTCCGGTGCGCTGGGGTTCGGGTTCCGCTGCGGCTTCCTCGGCCTGCTGCACATGGAGATCGTGGGGGAGCGGCTGGAGCGCGAGTTCGGCCTCGACCTGATCTCCACCGCGCCGAACGTTGTGTACCGGGTCGTGATGGAGGACGGCACCGAGCACACGGTGACCAACCCCAGCGAGTACCCCACCGGCAAGATCGCCGAGGTGTACGAGCCGGTGGTGCGCGCGACGATCCTGTCGCCGGCAGAGCACATCGGCGTGATCATGGAGCTCTGCCAGAGCCGGCGCGGCGCGCTGCAGGGCATGGACTACCTGTCCACCGACCGCGTCGAGCTGCGCTACACGCTGCCGCTGGCGGAGATCGTCTTCGACTTCTTCGACCAGCTGAAGTCCCGCACCAAGGGCTACGCGTCGCTGGACTACGAGCCGACCGGTGAGCAGGTCGCCGACCTGGTCAAAGTCGACGTGCTGCTGCACGGCGACACCGTCGACGCGTTCAGCGCGATCGTGCACCGCGACGAGGCCTACTCCTACGGCGTCGCGCTGACGCTGAAGCTGAAGGAGCTCATCCCCCGCCAGCAGTTCGAGGTGCCCATCCAGGCCGCGATCGGCAGCCGGGTCATCGCCCGCGAGACGATCCGGGCCATCCGCAAAGACGTGCTGGCCAAGTGCTACGGCGGCGACATCACGCGCAAGCGCAAGCTGCTGGAGAAGCAGAAGGAAGGCAAGAGGCGGATGAAGATGGTCGGCCGGGTGGAGGTGCCGCAGGAGGCCTTCATCGCCGCGCTGTCGACCAGCGACTCCGCCGACTACGGCCGGCGCGGCTGACCGACCCCCGGTCCGCGGGTCCCCCGTTTCCGGCGACACGTACGGTCACGCGGGCACGCGCGCTGCCGTGACCGAACGTGTCACCCGGCGCCAGGCCCCGCCCGGTTGACCGTACGGCGGCCCGGGCCGCCGGCACACTCGCCGTACGACGTCCGTCTCCGTCACCGCGCGGTCACGATGCGGCGGCGGACCCTACCCCGACGTATCGCCGTGCTCTACGTTGTGGCGTGCACCCCTGGAACCCGCCCGAGGAGCCCGATGTCAGGCGCAACGCACGCCGGTGACGACTACGCGGTCGTGGACAACCGCGCCCCGAACGTCGCGCGGATGTTCCTCGACCGCGTCGAGCAGACCCCGGACCGGGAGGCGTACCGCTATCCCGTCGGCGACGACTGGGCCGCGGTCACGTGGCGACAGGCCGGCGAGCGCGTGCGCAGCCTCGCCGCCGGGCTGGTGGCGTTGGGGGTCGACGCGGAGGAGCGGGTGGCGATCGCCTCCGGCACCAGATACGAGTGGATCCTCGCCGACCTCGCCATCATGTGCGCCGGCGCCGCCACCACGACGGTCTACCCCTCGACGATCGCCTCCGACGTCGGGTTCATCCTCGCCGACTCGCACAGCCGGGTGGTGTTCGCCGAGGACGACACCCAGGTCACCAAGCTGCGCGAGCAGCGCGCCGACCTCCCGGCGGTCGTCAAGGTGGTGACCTTCGACCCGGCCGCCGACGGTGCCGCCGATGACTGGGTCGTCACGCTCGAGGAGCTGGCCGCACTCGGCGACCGGCTGCTGCAGGACTCCCCCGGCGTCGTCGACGACCGGGTCACCCAGATCAAGGGTGACGACCTGGCCACGCTCATCTACACCTCCGGTACGACGGGGCGCCCCAAGGGGGTCCGGCTGCGGCACGACAGCTGGTCGTACGAGGGCGCGGCGATCGACGCCATGGGGATCCTCGGCATCGACGACGTGCAGTACCTGTGGCTGCCGATGGCGCACTCCTTCGGGAAGGTGCTGTTGACCACGCAGCTGCAGATCGGGTTCGTCAGCGCGGTCGACGGCCGCGTGGACAAGATCGTCGACAACCTGGCCGTCGTCCGGCCCACCTTCATGGGAGCAGCCCCGCGGATCTTCGAGAAGGCCCACGGACGGATCGTCACGATGGCGCAGCGCGAGGGCGGGGCCAAGGCCAGGATCTTCGGCTGGGCCACGAAGGTGGGCGCGGACGTGGCGCGGCGCAAGCTGGCCGGCGACCCGGTGCCGGCGAAGCTGGCGGTGCAGCACCGCCTGGCCGACAAGCTGGTCTTCACCAAGATCCGCGACCGCTTCGGCGGGCAGGTGCGCTTCTTCATCTCGGGTGCCGCGGCGCTGAACGAGGACGTCGCGCAGTGGTTCTACGCCGCTGGCATCCTCATCCTCGAAGGCTACGGGCTGACCGAGACCTCGGCCGGCTCGGCGGTCAACCGGCCCGACAACTTCCGCTTCGGCACCGTCGGGCTGCCGTTTCCCGGGACCAGCTTCCGCATCGCCGACGACGGCGAGGTGCTCATCAAGGGTCCCGGGGTCATGGACGGCTACCACAACCTCGACGAACAGAGCGCGGCGGTGCTGAGCAGCGACGGGTGGCTCCACACCGGCGACATCGGCGAGATCGACGCCGACGGGTTCGTCCGGGTCACCGACCGCAAGAAGGATCTGTTCAAGACCTCGGGCGGCAAGTACGTCGCCCCGTCGACGATCGAGGGCCAGTTCAAGGCGATCTGCCCGTACGCCGGCCAGTTCCTGGTGCACGGCGCCGAGCGCAGCTTCTGCGTGGCCCTCGTGACCCTCGATCCCGACGCCATCACAGGCTGGGCCGAGCACCACGGCATGGGTGGCCGGAGCTACGCCGACATCGTCACTTCGCCGCAGGCGCGCGAGATGGTCCAGGGCTACGTCGAGCAGCTCAACCAGCGGCTCAACCGCTGGGAGACGATCAAGAAGTTCATCATCCTCGACCAGGACCTGTCGGTGGAGTCGGGTGAGATGACACCGTCGATGAAGGTGAAGCGCAAGGTCGTCGAGGACAACTACCGCGCGCAGCTCGACCAGCTCTACGCCTGACCCGGCGCAGCGCGCACGCCGGCCCGGCGCGCGACAATGGGGCGTGCCCTCCGCCCTTCCCCCGGGAGAAGCCGCACCTGTCGACGGTTCGCTGCCCGCAGCCGTGGTGGCCGACCTGCGGTCGCGGCCGTTCGGGGTGTACGTGCACGTGCCGTTCTGCGCGCGCCGCTGCGGCTATTGCGACTTCAACACGTACACGGCGGCCGAGCTCGGAGCCGCCCCAGGCGCCGCCCAGGCGGCGTACGTCCGGGCTGCCCTGGCCGAGGTCGGCCTGGCGCGGCAGGTGCTCGGCGACGGGGTTCCGCCGGTGCGGACGGTGTTCTTCGGAGGTGGTACGCCGACGCTGCTGGCTGCGGCGCAGCTCGGTGACGTGCTGCGCGCGATCGACGACCACGTCGGCCTGGCACCGGATGCGGAGGTCACCACGGAGGCGAACCCGGACAGCGTCGACCCGGCCGCGCTGCACGCCTTGCGCGAGGCCGGCTTCAGCCGGATCTCGTTCGGCATGCAGTCCGCGCGCCCGCACGTGCTGGCCACGCTCGACCGCACCCACGACCCCGG
>JALYMZ010000262.1 GCA_030773435.1 Actinomycetota bacterium
GGCCAGCGCGGGTCGTGTCGGACGCCGCTGGTCCGGGCCAGCCGCCGGGTGACGCGGCGGCCGGCTGGAGTCGACGCGCGTTCCTCGCCCGCAGTGCGCTCGTCGCGGTGGGCGCGGTCGGGCTGGCCGGTGCCGGGCGGCTGCTGCTCGGGACGCGACAGCGGGTAGAGGCGGCCCGGGAGACGCTGCGGCTGCGGCTGCGTCCGCCGAACCCGCCGGCCGGGGTGCGCGTCGACGTGGCCGGGGTCGAACCCTGGCTGACGCCGAACGCCGACTTCTACCGCATCGACACCGCGCTGGGGGTGCCGCAGGTGCTGCCCGCCGAGTGGCGGCTACGGATCCACGGCATGGTGGAGCGCGAGGTCGTGCTCACCTACGACGACCTGCTCCGACGCGATCTGGTCGAGGCGTGGATCACGCTGTGCTGCGTGTCGAACGAGGTGGGTGGGTCCCTGATCGGCAACGCCCGCTGGACCGGCGTACGGGTCGCGGACGTCCTCGCGGAGGCGGGAGTGCGTCCCGGCGCCGACGCGGTGCTGTCGACATCGGCCGACGGTTGGACCGCCGGGACGCCGATCCAGGCGCTCACCGACGAACGGGCCGCGCTGCTGGCGGTCGGGATGAACGGTCAGCCGCTGCCGATCGAGCACGGGTTCCCGGTCCGCATGGTCGTGCCGGGTCTGTACGGATTCGTGTCCGCCACCAAGTGGGTCGTGGATCTCGAGGTCAGCCGGTTCGCGGACTTCTCGGCGTACTGGACGGAGCGCGGCTGGTCCGAGCGTGGTCCGATCAAGACCCAGTCACGCATCGACGTCCCCCCAGCCGGTGCCACGGTGCGGGCCGGCCACGTCGCGGTCGGCGGCACCGCATGGGCTCAGCACACCGGCGTGGCGGCCGTCGAGGTACGCATCGATGACGGCCCGTGGCAGCGCGCGCGGCTGGCCGCGGTGCCGAACGTCGACACGTGGCGCCAGTGGGCGTACGGCTGGGACGCCACGCCCGGGCAGCACCGGATCTCGGTGCGGGCCACCGACGCGGACGGCCAGACCCAGACGGGGGAGGAGACCGGTGTGATCCCGGACGGCGCGACCGGCTGGCACACGGTCTCCGTCACCGTCTCCTGACCGTCGGCCACCGGTCCCCGAAGCAGTCAGGTTTCCGGCCGCCGCAACAGCTCGACGGTTGGCTGACAACTCGCGGGCCGGTCGGGGCGGGTCGGCGTCACAGCGTGCGCAGCCACCGCTCGGCCTCGGTCGGCGTGCGGAGCCGCACCCAGTCCGCGGCGGTCGCGGCCGCTGCGGCGTGCTCGTAGCGCTGCCGGTACTGATCGTGCCGGGTCCACGCCCACAGCATGATGTTCTGCTCGGGGTCGGCGCTGAACATGGCCCGCCAGCGCTCGCGGTTGCCGTTCCACAGCTCGCGGCGCAGCAGCCGGCGCCCGAAGGTCCGTCGTACGACGCGGGACATCACCACGCGCCGCGGGTAGTCCAGCCACACGACCGTGTCCGCGGCGTCGAGCAGCGCGCCGACCCGGGAGGCGTAGTTGCCGTCGACCCACCCGCCGGCCGCACGGTCACTGCGGTCGAGGAAGCTCTGCAGGTCGGTGGCGAACTGCTCGAGCGGCGCCTCCTGCCATCCGGCGAGGTGGTGGATCCCGTCGAGCTCGAGGCATGGGACCTCCAGCACGTCCGCCAGCCGCCGGGCGAACCGGGTCTTCCCCGAGCCACTGTTGCCCACCACCCGCACTCGCCGGATCACGGTGTCGATTCTGCCGCGTCCGGTCGGTCGCTGGAGTCGCCCACCGCCGCTCCGCCGGGGTCAGGTGCCACGGAGCCCCGCCCGCCGATTTGGCCTGCTAGCAGCTGGTTTCCGGCCTTGGCAGGCGCAATTCCACCTGCCAAGGCCCCACATGGCGCGCGCAGCGGAGCCCGGGAAGCGGCGCGTCGGCCGGACGGGTCACCAGTTGGCTTCGGGGGTCCGCCGCGGGAGCGGGACCGACTCTGGTCGTACGACGTACACAACACCGTTCGAGCCGCCGATCCAGGCGTCGGCGAACTGGTCACGGCGGTACACCCGGCGCACCTCGCGGTTCGTGTCGGCGGCCGGGTCGTTGACCACGACCTGGCCCCGCTCGGTGAAGCCGCGGATCACCAGCAGGTGACCGGCGCTGGAGCCGATCGGGGCGCTGTCGAGCTCGCCGGGTCCGAACGAGATCGACGCGACGAGCGGGATCCCCGCGGCGATGAACCGCTCGGCCTCGCGCAGCGACCGCAGCCGGGTGACGAACGAGGACGTGCGGTAGCGGCTGGCGTAGGCGGTGTTGAACGCCCAGTTGCCGGCGCCGCGGTAGCCGTAGTCGTACACCGAGCGGGCCGCGTGGTCGACCCACGGGTCCGGATGCCCGCCCGGCACCCACGCGTACTCGCTCGGCGCCGGACCCCGGTCCCAGTACGCGAGCACCATCGAGGTCGACGTGGGGCTGCACCAAGCCTCGCCGCCGCCGCCCCACTGCCCGTAGTGGCCGGTGTGGACCATCTGGGAGTACCGCGGGACGGCGAGGACGACGCCACGGGCCGGGCCGGGCCGGCTCGTCGCCGCGTCGGCGGTGTCCGGCAGCGCCGACACCATGGACCCGACCCCGCGCAGCCGCGGGGACACCGCCGAGCCGACCCGCCGGTACAGCGTCACCCGCACCTGCCAGGAGGTCAGCCGCGCCCGGCCCTGGGTCTGCAGCGTGTCGACCGCGACCCGGGTCACGTCGTCGGTCTGCGCGCCGAGCGTCCGGCGGCGGAAGCCGTCGTCGTACGCCGCCCAGCGCCCCAACCCGTCCCAGCTCGACAGCCGTCCGGCCCGGGTCCGGCCACGCATCTCCACCGCCAGCCAGGTGCCGGCCGGGGTCGCCGCCCGCCAGGACGGCACCGCCTCGGTCAGCCCGAACCCCGGTCGCACCCACGGGGACGTCCAACGCCCGAACTCGTAGCGGATGCCGGCGTAGCTCCGGACCCCCGCCGGGTTCTCGACCCGCAGCGTGCCGCGGCGGATCCGGGTGCCGTCGAACCGGCCGGCGGACAGCGCATCCGCGCCGTCCCAGGACCGGTAGGCGATGTGGCGAGTGCCGGCCGTCGACCCGGCCGGGGCGGCGGAGACCGGCGTACCCGCGACCACGGCGGTGCCGCACGCCACCGCCACTGAGAACGCCACCAGCGACGCGCTGATACTGCTGAGGCAAGTGGGACGAGGTTTGGTCACGACGCGGAGCCTAACCGTCACCGGCTGCGGCTGCCAGGGAGATCCCGAAACCGCTCGGTAGGCTTTGCGGGTGGCGCTTCGCCTCTACGACACTGCCGCCCGCGCGACCCGGGAGTTCGTGCCGCTGCGGGAGGGCCGGGTGGGCCTCTACGTCTGCGGGCTCACCGTGCAGTCCGAGCCACACGTGGGGCACATCCGCTCCGGCGTCAATTTCGACGTGGTGCGCCGCTGGCTCGAGCACCACGGGTACGACGTCACCTACATCCGCAACGTCACCGACATCGACGACAAGATCCTGCTCAAGGCGGCCGAGCACCAGCGTCCGTGGTGGGCGCACGCCTACCTGCACGAGCGCCACCTCACCGCCGCCTACGACGCGCTGGGCTGCCTGCCGCCGACCTACGAGCCGCGGGCCACCGGTCACGTCCCCGAGATGGTGGAGCTGATGCAGGCGCTGGTCGCCGCCGGCCACGCGTACCCGGCACTGGACGGGTCCGGCGACGTCTACTTCGACGTGCGGTCGTGGCCGTCGTACGGCGAGCTGTCCGGGCAGCGGGTCGAGGACATGCAGGCCGCCGAGGACGCCGACCCGCGGGGCAAGCGCGACCCGCGCGACTTCGCGCTGTGGAAGGGCCACAAGCCCGACGAACCGGAGACCGCGTCGTGGCCGACGCCGTGGGGGCGCGGCCGACCCGGGTGGCACCTGGAGTGCTCGGCGATGGCCGAGAAGTACCTCGGGCCCGAGTTCGACATCCACGGCGGCGGGATCGACCTGCAGTTCCCGCACCACGAGAACGAGATCGCCCAGTCCCGGGCCGCCGGCCGCCCGTTCGCGCGGCACTGGATGCACAACGCCTGGATCACCACGTCCGGCGAGAAGATGAGCAAGTCGCTCGGCAACTCGCTGCTGGTGCCGGCGGTGGTGCAGCGGGTGCGCCCGATCGAGCTGCGGTTCTACCTCGTCGCCGCGCACTACCGCTCGCACGTGGAGTTCTCCTTCGCTGCGCTCGACGACGCCGCGGCGGCGTTCCGGCGCATCGAGGGGTACGTCGAACGCGCCTCCCAGCTCGTCGGCGGGGTCGACCTCGACACCCAGCCGGCGGTGATCTGCGCGGACTTCGTATCCGCGATGGACGACGACCTCGGCACCCCGGCCGCGGTGGCGGCGATCCACGAGGTCGTCCACGAGGGCAACCGGCTGCTGGCGGCCACGCCGGCCGGCGGCGGGGCCAGCCTGGCGGCGCTGCGCGGCAACCTGGCCTCGGTGCGCGCCATGCTGGCGGTGCTCGGCCTGGAC
>JALYMZ010000263.1 GCA_030773435.1 Actinomycetota bacterium
CGGCCATCCGATGCTCCTGGGGGAAGACAGGAACTGACGCACCGAGCGTGACGCCCGACCAGCCTCCGAGCGCGGACCCGGCCGGCGTGTCACCTCACGAGGCGAACATTGCGAGCCGCGGTACTAGCCACGGACGTGGAGGCCCACCGGCACCTGTCGCGAAAATCCAGCCAGGGGCTCGACGCAGCGGTGGCCGCCGGGGATCCCACCGTCGACCTCGTCTACGAGGTGCCGCCGTGGATCGGCCCCGCGTGCGCCCACATGGTCGACCTGCTGCACTCCGCCGACCGAGAAGCGGTCGACCAACAGTTGTTGGTGCCGCCGCCGGATCGTGCGGAGGCGACGCTGCGTGACTGGTACTTCTCCGAGATCGCCCGCCAGGTGCGTGGGGAGGCGCCGCGGTCGTGGCCGGACCACCTGGCGGCGCTGCGCTAAGCCGCCTCCAGCTGCGCCCGCATCTGCCAGACGAGCACCTCGCTGGGTTCCAGCGCGGCCAGCCGCTCGCCCTCCGCTGCCGTGATCCGCGCTGCGTCTCCGGCGGCAAGGCGTCCGGCCCCCTCGAGGTGCACCGCACCGAGGGCCACGTAGAGGTGAACGTACGGTGCGCCGGGTAGCCGGACCGATTCACCGGCGACCATGCGGGCGGCGTACAACGCGGCGTTCTTCTGCCCGATCCGGATCGCCGCGTCGCCACGATGCTCCGGCATCCCGCTAGCGACCGGCACCAGGCCGCCCCGTAGCACCGCGTCGTCCATCTCCAACTGCCCGTAGCCGGGTGCGAGCGACTCCTCGTCGGGCACCACCCACATCTGCACGAACCGCACCACGTCGTCATGGCTGGCCGCACCGGTGAGCCGCCAGGAGTCGTTCTTCTCCGAGTGCAGGATCCCGGTGCCCGCGCTCATCCGCTGGACGAGGCCGGGATAGATGATGCCGGCGTGTCCGGTGGAGTCCTGGTGCACCAGAGACCCCTGCACCACCCAGGTCACGATCTCCATGTCGCGGTGCGGGTGGGTGTCGAACCCGGCGCCAGGGCTCACGGTGTCGTCGTTGTTCACCACCAGCAGGCCGAAGTGTGTGTTCTCGGGGTCGTAGTGCGGGCCAAAGGAGAAGGAGTGGCGAGACTGCAGCCAGCTGAGCCGGGTGTTGAACCGGTCACCGGAGCGGCGTACGTCGAGGCGCGGTCGTGGCGACGCATGCCCATCGGAAGCCGGGGCCATGGCGCCGACGGTACCCCGGTCCAGGAAGCCGCCCAGGGAGCGCCGGATGAGTAACCCGCTCCGCGTTGCGGTCGCTGCGGTGCTGGCGGCGGTCGCGTCGGCCGGTGCCGTCGGCGCGTTGCTGCGCCTCGCGTTGACGTGGCGCTGCCCGTCGCAGCGGGGGTTCCGTGGCCGACCCTGTCGGTCAACGTCGTCGGCGCCTTCTCGCTCGCGCTGCACGCGCGCGCCGTCGCCTACTCACCACTGCGGTTGCCGCTCCGGGGCTTCCTGGGGCCTGGGCTGTTGGCCGGCTTTACGACCTTCTCTGCGTACGCCGCGCAGCAGACCCGGGGCTGGGCGGTCGGCTTCTGCGGCGCGCTGTCGACGTACTCGACCCTCGCGGAGGAGACCTGGACGCCCGGGCACGTGAACGTGCACGCCGCGACGTACGCGTTGCTGTCCGTGCTGACGAGCGTCACGGCCGCGACGGTGAGTGGTGGCTCGTCGGCCCCCGTTCCCGCCGCTAGGCGTAGCCGAGCTCGTGCAAGCGGTCGTCGTCGATGCCGAAGTGGTGCGCGATCTCGTGTACGACGGTGATGCCGACCTCCTCGACGACGTCCTCGTCGGTGTCGCACACCGCCAGCGTGGGTCGGCGAAAGATCAGGATTCGGTCGGGCAGCGAGCCGGCGCCGTACCACTGGTCGCGCTCGGTCAGCGGCGTCCCGTCGTACAGGCCGAGCAGTTCGGGGTCGTCGGCCGGCGCCTCGTCCTCGACGAAGATGACGACGTTGTCCATCAGCGCCGCCAGCTCCGCCGGCACCGTGTCCAGCGCCTCGGCGACCAGCTCCTCGAACCGCTCGCGGCTCATCTCGATCACCGTGCCATTGTGGCCGCGGCGGCCGAGGCGGGTGCCGACACTGCCCTGGTTTGGTACGGTCCTGGTCCGCGACGGCCACCCATCGGCCCGGCCCTCATCGTCTAGTGGCCTAGGACGCCGCCCTTTCAAGGCGGTAGCACGGGTTCGAATCCCGTTGGGGGCACCGCTGCCGCGTCCGCTACCATGCCTGCGGCACAATGGAAGAAGCACGTCGCCTGGCCCCGTAGCGCAGTTGGTTAGCGCGCCGCCCTGTCACGGCGGAGGCCGCGGGTTCGAGTCCCGTCGGGGTCGCTGGTCGGTCAGCCCTGGCCCGGTGGGCCGGGGCTGCTGCGGTATGGTGGCTGGACCGGCGGCGGCCACGGCCACGCCGCGGGCAGGTAGCTCAGTCGGTACGAGCGTCCGCCTGAAAAGCGGAAGGTCGGCGGTTCGACCCCGCCCCTGCCCACCAGCGCCAGGCCCGTGGAAGCGTCTGCGTCCCGGCCACTTCCCGAGCCATTTCGGGCCCTCCCCGCCGATATTTCGCCTGGTAAGGCCCGGGACCAGTCGCTAGCAGGCCAAATGCGCCGGCGAGGGGTGAGCCTACTGCCGACGCGCTGGTCGCCGGACTCCTCACGACACTGCCGCCCGCGCAGTCGCAGCCGCGGCGTAGGACCGGGGGACGGCCCCGCCGGTGGACGGCCGCGTCGGAGACCCTGACCACGGCGGACTGCCCTGACCCTCCTCCCGCCCGAGGGGTTGGCGCGGGTGCCCTCGGCGTGTATGCTCCGGCCTAGTTTCGTTTCAGGTTCCTCGTACGTTTCAGACGCCCGCGGGAGTTGCTGATCCGGCGGGCGTTTCGGTTGACCGAAACCCTCGGCACGGGGCGGTGGACGAAATCGGACAGAGGGTCGCCCACCCGGGCGATCCGCAACATACGCGCCCGCAAGGAGAAGAGAATGGCCAAGGGCACGGTCAAGTGGTTCAACGCGGACAAGGGCTTCGGCTTCATCGCGCAGGAGGACGGCGGCGACGACGTCTTCGTGCACTACTCGGCGATCCAGGCGAGCGGCTACCGAAGCCTGGACGAGAACCAGAAGGTCGAGTTCGACATCACCCAGGGCCCGAAGGGTCCCCAGGCGGAGAACGTCCGTCCACTCTGAGTCGCACCGACTCACCGGCATGACCGACGGAAGGCCCTCGCCACCACGGCGGGGGCCTTCGTCGTTTCCCCACGAACTGCGCCGCAACCCGACGACGCTCTCGGTGCCGCGGCGTCGAATCAGCACCATGACCTCCCCTCGCTCGACGCTCACCACCGGCGCGTGGCGTCTGCTGCGGGGTTCTGCTGTCGGCGCCGCAGCCGTCGCCCTGGCGCTCGGCGGCCACGTCGCCTCCGGTGGCGGCACGCCGCCGCTGCTCGTGGCCGGCGCGCTTGCGGGCCTGACCGGCGCGGTAACTGTTACCGCCAGCGCCGGCCGCTGGAG
>JALYMZ010000264.1 GCA_030773435.1 Actinomycetota bacterium
GTGGAGGCCAGCAGCCGCAGCGCCGCCCGGCCGGCGGCGGTCATCGCGGCGTACTCCAGCTCCTCCTCGTCGCCGCCGGCGTACCACTCGCGCAGCGCCGGGGTGACCGCGAAGGCGGTGAGCGGCGCACCTAGCGCGCCGCCGGCCAGCAGTGACCGCAGACCGGACGGGTTCACCGGGACGTAGACGCGCATCAGTGACCGTCGCGCGTGGTGTCGGCCATGCCGCCCCTCTCCGTGACCGCGAGCCGCCGGACCCCGTCGGCTCGCAACGACTATCGTGGCACGCTCGTCCGGACTACCAGTGCAGACCTTTGGGACCACGGCCTCTACAGGAGCAGACCTTGTCCACGCCCGCCCGCGGCCGCCGAACCGGGTTGGGCGCCCTGCTCTCGGTGACCGTGCTGGTCCTCGGCGGCTGCGGCGGTGAAGACGCCGGCGCGGACGCCGGGGCCGGCGCCGGGGCGGATGGTGTCGTCGAGATCGAGGTCGAGATCGCCGACGGCGAGGTGACGCCGCGGGGCGAGCGCTTCGACGTCACGGTCGGGCAGCGCATCCACCTGGAGGTGGACAGCGACATGCGCGACGAGCTGCACCTGCACGCCGACCCCGAGCGCACCTTCGAGGTCGCGGTCGGTGAGGACCAGGTCTTCGAGTTCACGCTGGAGCAGCCTCGGGTCGCTGAGCTGGAGTCGCATGAACTCGACGTGGTCGTCGCCACGCTGGCCGCACGGCCGTAGCAGCTCGTGCTCCTCTCCTCCGGGCTCGTCTTCGCCCACGGCCTCGGCGCCGGGGACGATCTGCCGATCCCCGTCACCTTCGCCGTGGTGGGGGGCGCGTGGGCGCTGCTGATCTCCTTCGTCGTGCTGGCGTTCGCGTGGCGCACGCCGCGCTTCCGCGGTGATGAGTCGGGGGTGGCGCTGCCCGGCTGGGTGACCAGGATGGTCGACTCGCCGTGGACCCGCGGCGTCGTGCGGGCGGTCGCCGCGGCGTTCACGGCATACGTGCTGGTCGCGCTGCTGTTCGGCGAGGACCTGCTGACCAACCCCGTCTTCGGCGTGTTCTACATCTGGCTGTGGGTCGGCCTGGTGCCGCTGTCGCTGCTGCTCGGCCCGATCTGGACCGTCATCAGCCCGGTGCGGATGGTGCACGTCGGCCTGTCCCGGCTGGCCGGCAGCAACCCTGCGGTGGGGCTGCGGACGTATCCGCACCGACTCGGTTACTGGCCGGCGGTGCTGGGGCTAGCGGCGTTCGTGTGGTTCGAGCTGGTCTATCCCGACAACACCCTGCTGACGCCGGTGCGGCTGTGGATCGGCAGCTACGCCGCGGTCATGCTGGTCGGCGGCGCCGTGTTCGGCACGCCGTGGTTCGCCCGCGCCGACCCGTTCGAGGTGCTGTCGTCGCTCGTCGCGCGGCTGTCGCCGTTCGGCCGGCGTACCGACGGCCGCATCGTCGCCCGCAACCCCCTGGAGAACCTGGACGGGCTCGCACCCGAGCGTGGCCTGCTCGCGGTGGTCGCCGTACTGCTGGGGTCGACCGCGGGCGGACAGCTTCCTGGCCGGGCCGTTCTGGGCGACGACCGCACCGACCCTGCCGGTCGGCCCGGTGCTGCTGGACAGCCTGGCGCTGCTGGCGTTCGTCGGCTTCGTGGGGGTGACGCTGGCAGCGGCGGCATGGGCGGCCGGACGGCTCGGTGGCGTCGACGGCAGGTCGCGCCCCCGCCCGCGCGCCGCGTCCCTGCACCGTGCAGACGGCGCGTCGCTGCCGGAGCAGTTCGCCCCGTCGATGGTCCCGATCATCGTCGGCTACTTCGTCGCCCACTACGTGACCTACCTGCTGGAGACCGGACAGCAGACCCTCGCCCAGCTGTCGGACCCGCTCAGCCGCGGCGCCGACCTGCTCGGCACGGCCGACCTCGGCGTCAGCTACTTTCTCACCTACAACCCCACGCTGCTCTTCGTGGTCAAGGTCGGCGCCATCGTCGTCGGGCACCTGCTCGGGGCGGTGGCGGCGCACGACCGCGCGGTGCGGATCCTCGCACCCGGCCGGGCGCTGGTCGGTCAGCTGCCGCTGCTGCTGGTGATGATCGTCTACACCGTCGGCGGCCTGTCGCTGCTGCTGTCCGCCTGAGCCGAGGCCACCGCCGCCGGGCGAGCGCCGGCCCACGCCCACCACGGCGCCCGTCGCGCCCACCGCGCCGGCTGCCGGACAGGGGCAAGGGTGGCGGCGAGGTCGCGGATCCCGGTGCGCAGCCGTGACCGCGGCGCGGCCTCGGCCAGCCCCTTGCCGTGAACCAGGGCGTCGTCGCAGGCGTCCCGGTCTTCCGGCAGCACGACGGCGGGGCGTACGCCGGTGAAGCGCTCGACCATGTCCACCACCTCGGCCTGCGGCCAGGCCAGCCGGGGACGCATCCGGTTCACCGCGACCTGCAGCCGCACGCCCGGGACCGCGGCAGCGACGTCGAGCACTCCGCGGGCCAGCCGTCCCAGCCCGACCGGGTCGGCGGACCCGACGACGAGAACCCGGTCGGCGCCCTCGAGCACCGCCAGGGTGGCGCCGTTGCGCCGCGGAGCCGCGGTGTCGAAGCTCAGCTCCTCGTCGAGCTCCAGGCAGAAGCCGCAGTCGACGACGACGTGGGCGGCCAGCGCTCGGGCCGCGACGAGCACGCCGCCGACCGTCGCCGCGGACAGCTCCGGCCAGCGGTCGGCACGCGGCAGGCCGGTGAGGATTCGCAGCCGCGGAGCGACCTGCCGGCAGTGCTGGGCCAGCGTCCGTGCGTCCAGCGCGCCGACGTTGGCGCTGCGCGCGGCGGCCAGCAGACCGGAGGACTCGTCGAGGACGGCCAGCTGCTGGGCCACCGAACCGCCGTACACGTCGGCGTCGACCAGCATGGTCGGTCGCCCCAGCCGGGCCAGCTCGGCGGCGAGGTTGACCGCCACCGTGGAGCGTCCGGGGGCGCCGGTGGGTCCCCACACCGCGACCACCTCACCGGACATCGCCTCGTGGGGTGGTGGCGCCGGGCGCCGGGTCGACTGCCCTGGGGCCACCACCGCGGCCGGTTCCGTGCGGGCCAACCCCGCGGTGATCCGGACCGCGAGGTCGGTCGGCACCGCCGCCGACACGACGACGCGGATGCCGATCTGGTGCAGCCGCTGCATCTGGGCCGGGTCGTCGGTCGCCACCACGCCGACCGGCTCGACGCGCGACGCCCGCAGCGCGGCCACCAGGTCGGCGGTGAGCTGGGGCAGCTCGGCCGCGATCAACGCCGCCTGCGCCTGGCCCGAGGCGGCGGTGGCGAGCAGGTCGGTCACGTCGACGCAGCGGCGCACCAGGTGCAAGCCCGTGCGCGGTTGCTGCAACGCCACCACTACCGCCGACTCGTACGGCGCGCCGGCCAGCGCGAGCAGCAGCGGGGTACCCGCCATGCCGGCGCCTCAGCCCTGCTGCCGGATCAGGACGACCGTGCCGGACGTCAGCTGCGCCAGCACGGTTGGCAGCCGTGGCGCGGCTTCGGCGCCCAGCCCGAGGAGCACCTGTCGGGTCGGTGCGTCGCCGAGCGGCCCGGAGTCACGCGCTGCGCCGACGACCCGCGCCCGCGGCAAAACCAGATCGGCGGCGGCCGCGGGCTCACCGGCCGGCGCCTCGGGGACGACCCACACGTCGACCACCTCACCGGGCTGCAGGTCCTCGGGCGCCCCCGACGCGCCGACCAGCACCGGCAGCTCGACGGCGGGTGCGGAGCCGCGCGTGGTGACCGCCGTACGCGGGATGAGCTCCCCTGCGGCCAGGTTGCGACCGGCGACCGCCTCCGCGGGCAGACCCTCCGACGCCAGCAGGTAGCGTGCGGCGGCACCGGCGTCGGCGAAGCGCACCTGCTCGACCACCAGCGCATCGGGTGAGAGTCCGGCGCCGTCGGCGACGTCGCGGGGGGTGGCCCACACCCCCACGGTGTCGTCGGCGGCGGCCAACAACCGTGCCCCGACGACCACAGAGCCGGCGACCAGTAACAGGCCGATCCACAATCGGGGGTCCCGCCAACGTGCCGGCTGCAGCCGCCGCGCGGGCGGGGTGGCTGCGGAGAGCTCGGCCGCGACAGACTCCGTCCCGAGAGGCTCCGTCACGACAGACATTGTGCCGACGCTGTCCAGCCCCCCGGAGGCGTCGTCCACAGCGGCGGCGCGGGGGCCGGGATCGCAGCGGCGCCTCGCGGCGCCCCCGGGCCCGCCGGCGCCCCCGCGGTCCCGTGTCAGCTGCGGGTACAC
>JALYMZ010000265.1 GCA_030773435.1 Actinomycetota bacterium
CTGTTCCGCGGCGTCGGCTTCCCCGACGTACAGGTGCTGCGGGCCGACGGCGGCCAGCCCGCGGTCGTGGCGCGCCGGCCGGCCCCCGCGGGGGCGCCGACGGTGCTGCTGTACGCCCACCACGACGTGCAGCCCGAGGGGGACCCGCGCGCCTGGAGCTCGGCGCCGTTCGAGCCGACGGAGCGGGGCGACCGTCTCTACGGGCGCGGTGCCGCCGACGACAAGGCGGGTATCGCCGCGCACCTCGCGGCGCTCCGGGCGCACGGCGGGGACCCTCCGGTCGGCGTGACGGTCTTCGTGGAGGGCGAGGAGGAGGTCGGCTCACCGACACTGGCCGCATTCCTCGCTGCGCACCGCGAGCTGCTGGCCGCCGACGTCATCGTGATCGCCGACTCGGCGAACTGGGACATCGGTGTCCCGGCGCTCACCACGTCGCTGCGGGGCCTGGCCGACTGTGTAGTGGAGGTGCGCACGCTCTCCCATGCCGTGCACTCGGGGATGTACGGCGGTGCGGTGCCGGACGCGCTGTCCGCATTGTGCCGGCTGCTCGCCACCCTGCACGACGCCGACGGCAACGTCGCCGTTGCCGGGCTCCGGGCCGGCCCGGCCGCCGAGCTGGACTACCCGGTCGAGCGGTTCCGGGCCGAGGCCGGACTGGTCGACGGTGTGGAACTGGTCGGGTCCGGCCCGCTGGTGGAGCGGTTGTGGACCCGCCCGGCGATCAGCGTGGTGGCGCTCGACGCGCCGCGGGTCACCGAGGCGTCGAACACTCTGATCCCCGTCGCACGGGCGAAGGTCTCGCTGCGGGTGGCGCCCGGCGACGACGCGGTCACCGCGCTGGACGCACTGGTCGCGCACCTGGAGAAGCACGCCGAGTGGGGCGCGCAGGTCCGGGTGACCCGAGGGGAGGCGGGTCAGCCGTTCTCCGTGCCAGCGCAGGGTCCGGCGTACGACGCGGCGCGGGCGGCCTTCACCGAGGCCTGGGACGGGGTGGCGCCGGTGGACGTCGGCATCGGCGGGTCGATCCCGTTCATCGCGGCGTTCGCCCGGGCATTCCCCCAGGCGGCGATCCTGGTGACCGGGGTCGAGGATCCCGACACCCGAGCCCATGGCGCCGACGAGGGGCTGCACCTGGCCGAGTTCCGCCGGGTGTGTCTGGCGGAGGCGCTGCTGCTGCGCAACCTCGCCGCCGTACCCCGGACCCGCTGACCGCTGCCGAGCCGACTCCGCGCCCCGTCCCCATGTCGATTTGGCCTGCCAGCGACTCTTGCCGGGCCCTCCCGACCGAGATTTCGCCGGGGAAGACCCGATTCGGGTCGGGCAGGCCGAGCGCGCCGGGGTCCGCTTCGGCGCTCGGCGACCCGGCCAGCCCACCCCGGTCGATAGACTCGGCGCGTGGCGCGCGGAGATGGTCGGCTCACCGACGACCTCGATCCCCACGAGAAGGGGCCACGGGACGCCTGCGGCGTCTTCGGCGTCTGGGCCCCCGGCGACGACGTCGCCAAGCTGACCTACTTCGGTATCTACGCGCTGCAGCACCGCGGTCAGGAGTCGGCCGGCATCGCGGTGGGCAACGGCCGCCAGATCGTGGTCTTCAAGGACATGGGCCTGGTGTCCCAGGTCTTCGACGAGCCCACCCTGGAGTCACTGAAGGGTCACGTCGCGGTCGGCCACGTCCGCTACTCCACGACCGGGGCGAGCACCTGGCAGAACGCGCAGCCGACGTTCCGGTCGACGGCGACCGGCTCGATCGCACTGGGCCACAACGGCAACCTCACCAACACCGGCGACCTGGCCAGGGAGGTTGCCGAGCTGGCCGAGCGCAACGGACAGCTCGACTGGCCCAACCACACCATCGAGACGGCAACGACGGACACCACCCTCGTCACCGCTCTGCTGGCCGGACATCCCGACCGCAGCATCGAGGCGGCTGCGTGCGAGGTGCTGCCGAAGCTGCGTGGCGCGTTCAGCCTGGTGTTCATGGACGAGGGCACCCTGTACGCCGCCCGCGACCCGCAGGGTATCCGGCCGCTGGTACTCGGCCGGCTCGAGCGCGGCTGGGTCGTGGCCAGCGAGACCGCGGCGCTCGACATCGTCGGCGCGGCGTTGATCCGTGAGATCGAGCCCGGTGAGCTAGTCGCGGTGGACGAGCACGGTCTGCGCTCACAGCATTTCGCCGAGCCGACCCCCAAGGGATGCCTGTTCGAGTTCGTCTACCTTGCGCGGCCCGACACCAGGATCAGCGACCGGCGCATCCATTCGGTCCGCGTCGACATCGGTCGCCGGCTGGCGCGCGAGGCCCCGGCCAAGGCCGACCTGGTGATCCCCGTGCCGGAGTCCGGCACACCGGCGGCGATCGGGTACGCCGAGGAGAGCGGCATCCCGTACGGCGCCGGTCTGGTCAAGAACTCCTACGTCGGACGTACATTCATCCAGCCCAGCCAGACGATCCGGCAGCTCGGCATCCGCCTCAAGCTCAACCCGCTGCGGGACGTCATCGAGGGCAGGCGTCTGGTCGTCGTCGACGACTCGATCGTGCGCGGCAACACCCAGCGGGCGCTGGTGCGGATGCTGCGGGAGGCGGGTGCCCGGGAGATCCACGTGCGGATCTCCAGCCCGCCGGTGAAGTGGCCGTGCTTTTACGGCATCGACTTCGCCACCCGGGCCGAGCTCATCGCCAACGGGCTGTCGACCGAGGAGGTCTGCCGCTCCATCGGCGCCGACTCGCTCGGCTACGTCTCGCTGGAGGAGCTGGTGGCGGCGACGCGGGTGCCCAAGGACGACCTGTGCCGGGCCTGCTTCGACGGCGTCTACCCGGTGGCGCTGCCGGAGCCGGAGCTGCTCGGCAAGCACCTGCTCGAGCTCGTCGAGGAGCCGTCCCCCAGCCAGCACCGTCTTCCGGCGATGGTCGGCGGTGCGGGCGCTGCCGACGCCCTCTCCCGCCCCTGACGGAGCGTCGGTGACCGAGTCGACCAGTCCCGGCAGTCCGACGTACGCCGCCGCCGGCGTCTCGATCGAGGCCGGCGAGAAGGCGGTCGAGCTGATGCGCGGATGGGTCGACAAGGCGCGCCGGCCGGAGCTGCTGGGCGGGATCGGCGGTTTCGCCGGGCTGTTCGACGCGTCCGCGCTCACGTCGTACACCCGACCCCTGCTCGCCACCTCGGCCGACGGCGTCGGCACCAAGGTGGTGATCGCCCAGCAAGCCGACCGCCACGACACCATCGGGCTCGACCTGGTCGGCATGCTCGTCGACGACCTCGTGGCCTGCGGTGCCGAGCCGCTGTTCCTCACCGACTACATCGCCTGCGGGCAGGTCGTACCCGAGCGCGTGGCCGCGATCGTCAAGGGCATCGCCGAGGGCTGCCTCCTCGCCGGCTGTGCGCTGATCGGCGGGGAGACCGCCGAGCATCCGGGCCTGCTGGAACCGCACGAGTACGACGTCGCAGGCGCGGCCACCGGGGTCGTCGAGGCGGCCGACCTGCTCGGTCCCGGACTGGTACAACCCGGTGACGCGCTGCTCGCCATGCGGTCGAGCGGGTTGCACGCCAACGGCTACTCGCTGGTGCGCACCGTGCTGCTGGCCCGCGCCGGGTGGCGGCTCGACCGCGAGGTGCCCGAGCTGGGTCGGCCGCTGGGGGAGGAGCTGCTGGAGCCGACCCGGATCTATGCCCCCGCATGCCTCGCCGTCTCCCGCCAGACCACTGTCCATGCGCTGGCGCACGTCACCGGCGGAGGGCTCGCCGGGAACCTGGCGCGGGTGCTGCCCGACCGGGTGAGCGCCCGCGTCGACCGGGGGACCTGGACACCGCACTCGATCTTCTCCCTGGTCGGCGACGTCGGCGGCGTTCCGCGGGCCGAGCTGGAGCGCACGCTCAACATGGGCGTCGGCATGGTGGCGGTGGTGGCATCCGGCGACGCCGACCGCGCGCTGGCGATGCTGGCCGAGGCCGGCGTCGACGCCTGGGTGTGTGGCGAGGTCGTGCCCGGCGACGGCCGGGTGCTCCTCGACGGCGACTACGCCTGACTCGCGTGGGCCGCGCCACCCTCACCGGCCGGGTACGGCGGTGCTGAGGAGGCTTTCAGCGGTCCCACACACCAAAGCCTCCTGAGCGGCGTTGTGCACGCGGTCGCGCGGTCGCGCGGTCCGCGGGCCCCGGCGCCGCGCCGTCGTGGTCGGCGTACCGGCACCGCCCGCGCAGTGGCCGGGGACGCCACAAACGGCCCGGATCAGCGGGGGGTCGAGGTGCGCGGAAGTTGGGTCGGCGGGTACCGTTGTGTCCACGAGAGAAACGAGAATCCGGCCCGGGCCCGATCCTGAAGTCGGCCCCGGCCCATCTGTGCAAGGGGGTCGACCCTATGGGGCGCGGCCGTGCGAAGGCCAAGCAGACGAAGGTCGCCCGGGACCTGAAGTACCGCACCTACCAGACGGACTTCAGCCAGCTGCAGCGTGAGCTGCACGGCGACAACGGTGCGACGGCTGGTTCTACAGACGAGGACGTCGTCGACGGGTACGCCGACGACGTGGACCCGTACCGCGACGACCCCTACGCCGACGAGCCCCACGCGGGCGAGACCGAGTCCACGCCGCGTCAGTGAGCCGCGGCGCGCGGCGTCAGCTCGGCAGCCAGATTCCGCGCAGGCGTCCGACCTCGGCGATCCGGCGCTCGGCGAGCCGGTCCGCGGCCACCGCAGGCGGTACGCCCTCGACGTCGGCGAGCGCGAATACCCTCCGGGTGGTGTCGAAGATGCCGGTCGCCCGAGCCTTGGCCCGGTCGAAGGAGAAGCCCCTGAGCTCGTCGGCCACCTGGATGAGGCCGCCGGAGTTCACGCAGTAGTCCGGGGCGTACAGGACGCCGCGCTGCTCGAGCACCTTCTCGATCCCCTCGTGCGCCAGCTGGTTGTTCGCCGCACCGCAGATGATGCGGGCGCGGAGCACCTCGGCCACCTCGTCGGAGATCGCGCCGCCGAGCGCACACGGAGCGTAGACGTCGAGGTCTGCACGGACCATCGTGTCGGCGTCGGCCACCACGGACACCTCCGGGTGCGCGCGGGTCACCCGCTCGATCGCCCGGCTGTCGACGTCGGTCACCACCACTTCGGCGCCGTCGTCGAGCAGGTGCTGGACGAGGTGGTGTCCAACCTTGCCAACTCCGGCCACACCGACCCGGCGACCGGCCAGGGTTGTCGCCCCCCATGCCACCTCCGCGGTCGCCCGCATCCCCTGGAACACACCGAACGCGGTGAGCACCGAGGAGTCGCCGGCCCCACCGTGCGCCACCGTGCGGCCCGTCACGTAGCGGCACTCCCGGGCGACGACGTCCATGTCGGCGGCGTAGGTGCCGACGTCGCAGGCGGTGTAGTAACGCCCACCCAGGGACTGCACGAACCGGCCGTAGGCGCGCAGCAGCGCCTCGGTCTTGGTCTGCTCGGGGTCACCGATGATAACCGCCTTGCCGCCGCCGAGGTCGAGGCCGGCCAGCGCGGCCTTGTACGCCATCCCCTTCGACAACGCCAGGACGTCGTCGATCGCCGCCTGCTCGTCGGCGTACGGGTAGAACCGCGTGCCGCCCAGTGCCGGGCCGAGCGCGGTGGAGTAGATCCCGACGATGGCGCGCAGGCCGGTCGGCTCGTCGGAGCAGAAGACGACCTGCTCGTGGCCGGTGTGCCTGCCGAACACACCGGCGGTCGGAGTCGGGTGTCTGCGAAAGTCTGCGGATCCGGTCACGGTGGTGACCCTTCTGCTGGCGGGCGAGGTGTCGACCTGGACGGGGCCGCGGGGGTGGTGCGGCTCACCCCGCCACCTTAGGCCGTGGCCGGACACCACGACGCTGGGGGCCACCGCTGCGCCGCGTTGCGGTGTCGGCAACTTCACCGTTTCGGGGCGCACACCGACCAGTTTCCACTACGCTCGGCGGGCGACGCGTCGTCGGACGGGCATACGTCCAGCAGAGGTCTTGACCGAACGTAACCGGCAGAACACATTGCGTGGACACCGTCCGACTCGACGGCGCTCGCGACACTGATCCCATGCCCATCGAGAGCGCAGTGGAGGTCGCCATGACCACCAGAGCCGAGGACTCCGAGCCGCTGCTGACGCCGGCAGAGGTGGCGGCGATGTTCCGGGTCGACCCCAAGACCGTGACCCGGTGGGCCAAGGCCGGCAAGCTCAGCTCGGTTCGCACCCTCGGCGGACACCGCCGCTACCGAGAGTCCGAGGTGAGGGCGTTGCTGGCCGGAGGACCCGACGGCGGACAGCCCGCAGGGGCACCCAGCGTGTCGCTGGAGTGACTGCCCCAGCCGACGGCACGCGGCGGCCGGACCGGCGCTCTGGGACGGCCGCCAAGGCACAGGTCGCCGGTCTCTCGGTCGCCACGCTGCTGGTCCTCGCAGCGTTGGCGTTGCGCGGTGAAGCTGCCGCGCCGCCGGTCGGCCGGCTGGACCTGTCGCAACCGGCGCACTGGGCAGTGGCGGTGGCGATGTCGCTGGCGTGGGTGGCTGCAGCCACCGTCGTCATCGCCCGCACCCGCCGCGATGCGGACCATCGGCGCGCCCTGCGCACCGCGGTCGCGATGCACCTCGTGCTGAGCCTGCTGGCCGCCGGTACGCTCGCCGCCGGTGGCCCCCTCGGCGATCGGCTCGACACAGGTTCGGGACCGGTCGGACCAGGTCGTTTCGACTGGTCCCGGCTCTGGGACCGCTTCCCGACCCTGGACTGGCTGGTGCCGGTGACACTCGGTGTGCTGGGGGTGCTGCTGCTCGGCTCTTTGCTCTTCCTGGCCTCGGCCGTGTGGGCCAACCGTGACCGGTTCTTCCGCGAGCGCGGCCCGAGCTACGTCGAGGCGCGTTACGGTCGCGGGCGTCGTCGAGCGGCCGAGCCGGACGTCGTGGGCGACGCCTTGCAGCGTGCCCGTCGCGCGCTGGGGGCGTCCGACGACGTACGCCGGGCCGTGATCGAGGCGTACGCCGCGATGGAGGAGACTGTCGCCGGTCGGGGGGTGCAGCGCCGTACGACCCAGACACCGGCCGAGGTCATGCGCGAGGCGCTACAGGCCGGGGTGCTGTCGTCCACCGAGGCGGTCCGCACGCTTCTCGATGTGTTCCACGCGGCCCGGTTCTCTCTCGCACCGCTGCCACCGGATGCCCTCGAGCGGGTCGACAGCGCGCTGGCGACGTTGCAGCGGGACGTGGCGCGACGTGAGACGGTGGCCCGGTGAAGCAGCTGCCGCGCCTGCACCTGCTGCTGCTGGTGACTGCCTGGATCCTCGGCTTCCTCTGGGGTCCGGCCGGGTTCTTCGTCGTGGGCGGGTGGCTGCTCGCCGGCGAGGTCCTGCTGTGGCGGCTGGACCTCGTCCAGCAGCCGCACCGCCGCGCACGGTGGCGGGGCGTGCCGTCCACCGCCCGGTTGGGTGCGCTGCCGTCGTACGACGACATCCGGCACGCGATCGACATGGGTGCGCACAGCGGGCGTGAGTTCGACTTCGTCATGCGCCGGCGCCTGCAGCGCATCGCCGCGGCCCGGCTTTCGGCCCGCCACGGCATCGACCTGCACCGGGAGCCGGACCGGGCCCGCGCCACTCTGGGTGAGCCGCTGTGGCGGCTCGTCGACCCGCGCCGGCCGGTCAGCGTCGACCGCGCCGGCCACGGCGTCTCCGTCCGGGACCTCGCCGCCCACATCCACCGGCTGGAGCAGCTGTGACCGCGCCGACGGTGGACACGACCCCGCTGAACACGCACCGGCTCAGTGTCGCGATCCTCGACGAGGTCGAGCGGGCGATCTACGGCAAGCGCGACGCGCTCGAGCTGGCCTGGATGGGCGTCCTCGCGCGCGGGCACGTGCTGCTGGAGGACCTGCCGGGTCTCGGCAAGACCATGCTGGCACGGTCGTTCGCGCAGGTGCTCGGCTTGTCGTTCAGCCGGGTGCAGTTCACCCCCGACCTCCTGCCGCAGGACCTGACCGGCGCGGTCGTGCTCGACCACCGCACCCGCGACTTCACCTTCCGCCAGGGTCCGATCTTCGCCCAGCTGCTGCTCGCCGACGAGATCAACCGCACCCCACCGAAGACGCAGTCGGCGCTGCTGGAGGCGATGGCCGAGCAGCAGGTGACCGCGGACGGCGCCAGCCACCGGCTACCCGCGCCGTTCGTGGTGCTGGCCACGCAGAACCCCATCGAGCACGAGGGCACGTACGCCTTGCCGGAGGCGCAGCTGGACCGCTTCACGCTGCGGCTGACGATGGGCTACCTCGACGCGCAGGCGGAGGCGGCGATGGTACGACGCCGGCTCGGCTACCGCGGCGAGGACGTGGTGCTCGACACGTTGTGCTCCGGCGAGCAGCTGCTGCAGATGATGCGTTCGCTGGAGTCGGTGGAGGTGCACGACGACGTCCTCGACTACGCCGTGGCGGTCGTCGTGGCGACCCGCGAGCATGCCAAGACGCTGGTCGGCGCCAGCCCGCGGGGCACGCTGGCGGTCGTGCAGCTCGCACGTGCCGCCGCCGTGCTGGCGGGGCGCAGCCACGTGACTCCGGACGACGTCAAGCGGGTCGCGGTGCCGGCGCTGGGACACCGGCTGGTGCTGAAGCCCGAGATGTGGGTAGCCCGGATCACCGGCGACGACGTGGTCGCCGAGATCCTGCACCGGGTCGAGACCCCGGTCGTCGACCCCGACCCGGCGGACCCGGGATGGCCGCCGCGGTGAGTCATCCGCGCGACCGTTCGGACGCCCGGTCCACCGGGCCGCACGCCCTGAGCTGGCGCCCGGCGCCGCTCGCCCGCCGGCTTACCACGCTCGGTGGCCTGGCAGCGGTCGCTGCCGCCCTCGCCGGCAACCCCACGCTGCTGGCGGTGGCGGCCCCGGCCCTGGTCGCCCTGGCGGTGTGGCTGCGCGGCCCGCGGCCGGCCGAGCTCACGCTGCACGCCGGCATCGACCCGGCCCGGACCTTCGAGGACGCGCCGGTCGCGTTACGAACGCGCGCCGGCGTGATGACCTCGACGGCAGGGGGCTATGAGCTGTCGCTGCGCCCGACGCAGCAGGTGTCGGTGGACGGCGATCCGGTCGGCGTGACGCTGCACGGCGACGCGGACATGACCTGGCAGCTGCGCCCGCTGCTGTGGGGCTGGTGGCAGTCGGCGCAGGTCGAGGCGCGGGTGCTGTCACCGCACCGCACCTGGGTGGCGGAGACCAGGCTGGCGGGGCCGGAGCTGACCGTCTTTCCCCCCGTGACCGCAGTGCGGGACGTGCCGGCGCCGTCGCAGCTGATGGCGCGGCTCGGGCCGCACGTGTCCCGCGCCGCCGGGGCAGGCATCGAGTTCGCCGGGCTGCGCGACTACCAGCCCGGTGACCCGGTGCGCCGGGTCAACTGGGTGCGCAGCAGCCGCGCTGACGTGTTGCTGGTCAACGAGCACGCGCAGGAGCGCATGGCCGACGTCGTGGTGATGATCGACTCCATCCGCGAGGTCGGTCCTCCCGGCGCCTCCACGGTCGACGAGTCGGTGCGCGGTGCAGTCGGTGTCGTGCAGGCCTACCTGGCTCACGCGGACCGGGTCGGGGTCGTCGCCTTCGGCAGCTCGCTGCGCTGGCTGACGCCCACCACCGGCACCCGGCACTTCTACCGGGTGGTCGAGGTGCTGCTCGAGGCCCGGCAGGCGCGGACGTACGTCGACCCGAGCATCGACCGGCTCCCGGCGGCGGTCCTGCCCAGCGGTGCGCTGGTGGTGTGCTTCAGCCCGCTGCTTGACGACGTCGCTCTGGAGGCCATCCGTGACCTGCGGGAGCGGGCGCACCCGGTGGTCGTCGTCGACGTGCTGACTGCCGACCGGCAGCCGCTGCGTGGTCCGGTGGACGAGCTGGCGATGCGGCTGTGGCGGCTGGAGCGGGACGCGATCGTGACGTCGCTGCACCGGATCGGGGTCAGCATGGTGTCCTACGCCGAGGTCTCCGGCGGCGGCCTGGACTGGCTGCGCACGACGCGGTCCCCAGCGCCGGGCGGTCCCACGGGACGACGCCGGTGACGGCTCCCCCGGGCGGCGCGATGAGGGACGCACGCACGTTGCTGCTCGCGTCCGCGACCCTGCTCGGCTGGATCGCGGCGGGACTGGCGGGGTCGGTGTCGGCGCTTCCCCCGTGGCTGGTCCTGTGCGCGGTGGCGGCGTCGCTGGCCGCGTGGGTGCGTGGCTGGGAGGCGGTCACCGGGTTCGGGGTCGTGGTGACGGTCGCGCTGCTGGCCGCCGCCCAGGATCCGGTCATCGCGCTGTCGTGCGGGGTGCTGCTGCTGCTGCACGTCACCGTCTTGGACCTGGCTCGGCACGCCACCGGGGCGTCGGCTCGGGTGGTCGGCGTCGCGGTGCGCCGGCTGGTTCCCGGGCTGCTCGCGGGCACGGCGGCGGGCGTGGTGGTGACGATCCTGTCCCTCACCGGCGGGCCCGGGCCGGCACCCACCGCGGTGGCCGTGACCGCGCCGTGGCTGCTGGTGGTCGCCGTGCTCGTCGCCCTCGGCACGGCGACGCGGCGTGCGTTCTGGGCACACCTGGTCCGCTACGGCGAGCTGTCCGACACCACCAAGCGGTACCTGAAGCGGACCGGCCTGCGGCTCTGAGCCCGGGGCTCCGCGACGTGGTTGCGCTGGGCGCTGCGCCGTTGCCCGCACCTGTCAGGTCGCCGGCCGCGACAACAGGTCGCCGACCGGCTGACAACCGACCGGGCCGGCACCGGTGCTGCTGGTCGGCGTACGTTGCCGCTGCCCAGCCGATGCTCACCGGCCACGGCGTCGAGACGACGATCGGCGCGGAGCTGCCACACCTCGACGAGTGGGTCGCGCGGCCGCTGAGTGGGATCGTGGAGCGGTGACGATCCACCGCGAGCACCCGTTCCTGCCGCCGGAGCCGGAGCGCAACCCGGTACGCCGGTTCCGCGGCCGGCTGGCGTCCGGCGTGGCGGTGTGGACGTCGGCGTATGACGACCGACCGGCCGGGCTCACCGTGTCGTCGATGCTCGTTGCCGACGGCGAACCGGCACGACTGCTCGCGCTGCTCGACCCCGACTCCGAACTGTGGGACACCGCGGCGCGGGCCCGCACCGTCGCGGTGTCACTGCTCGGCTGGGACCACCGACAGCTCGCCGACGCGTTCGCGGGCGTCGCGCCGGCGCCGGGCGGGCCGTTTCGGATGGCGAACTGGCAGCACAGCCGATGGGGGCCGGTCCTCGAC
>JALYMZ010000266.1 GCA_030773435.1 Actinomycetota bacterium
GCTGTCCGACGAGGACGGCGCCCCGCACACGGTCGTCCTCGGCCGCCCGTCCGGCCTGGACGCCGGCTGGCTGGTGGCACTGGCGCGGCGTGGTGTACACACGCACCTCTACGGACAGGTGGACGCGCCCGGACCGAAGGGTGCGTGGCGGCACTGGCTGCACCGTGCCCGCGCCGCGGCGCCGGCGCACGTGCACGTCCATTCCGCCGTCGGGCCCGAGGGCTGGGTGGGGGAGCTGTCTCGGTACGACGCCGGCTGGCTGCACCGCTTCCGCAGCTCCAACGGCGGAGACCTGCGGCGGGCGTCCTGGGACGACCTCAACACACCGGCCCGGCTCCCGGCGCTCCTCGCGGCCGGGGTGCCTCCCCTGCTGCCCGGCAACCCCGGTCACACCGTCGCGGTGGAGCGGATCGTGACCGGGACCGGCGCCGGGTTGGTGTACGACGGTGTCGACGACGTGGCGGAGCTGCTCCGGCGCGAGGTCGCCGACCGGACGGCGTCGCGGGCGGCGTGGGCCGCACGGCAGAACTTCACGTTCGACGCGCACAGCGACCGGCTCGTCGAGGTCCTGCGACGTGCGGTCACCGGACTCACCGGCGGTGGCTGACCACCAGCTTCACATCCACCCACCCGTCGCGGGCCGCTCAGGCCGGCGGGCTGAAGTCGTCCAGCGCCCGCCTCACCTGTGCGAGCCAGGCCTGGCGCGCCTCGATCGCCTGCTCGGCCTCACGGCGCCGACGGTCATCGCCCACGGCGGCGGCCTTCTCCCGCTGCGCCTGCAGCTCGGCCAGCGACGACTCGAGCTTGCCCACCGTGTCCGCGGCGCGCGCCCGCGCCTCCGGGTTGGAGCGACGCCACCGGTCTTCCTCGGCGGACTTGATCGCCTGCTCCACTCGCCGAATCCGGCTCTCCAGGTCCTTCACCGCAGTCCGCGGAACCTTGCCGACCGCGTCCCAGCGCCGGGCGATGTCGCGGAAGGCGTCCCGGGCGGCGCGCACGTCGGTCACCGGTAGCAGCCCCTCAGCCTCGAGCAGCAACGCCTCCTTGGCCGACTGGTGGGCGGCGTACTCCTTGTCGAGGTCGGCGTTGGCGGCGTCGCGGGCGGCGAAGAACCGGTCCTGGGCGCCACGGAACCGCGCCCACAGCGCGTCGTCGACCTCCTTGTGCGTCGGGCCCGCGGCCTTCCACTGCTGCATCAGGTCGCGGAACCGGCCGGCGGTCGGTCCCCACTCCCGGGAGTCGGCCAGTGCCTCGGCCTCCTCGACGAGGCGTTCCTTGGCCACCCGAGCGGCGTCCCGGCGCTCGTTCTGCTCGGCGAAGTGCTGCTTGCGACGCCGGGTGTACGTCGTGCGGGCCGTGGAGAACCGACGCCACAGCGCGTCGTCGGCCGACTTCTCCAGCCGCGGCAACGACTTCCACTGCTCCAGCAGGTCCCGCAACCGGCTGGCGCCGCCGCGCCAGTCGTGACCGGTGGCCAGCCGCTCCGCCTCCTCGGCGATCTTCTCCTTCGCCGCTCGGGCCTCCTCGACCTGCCGCGCCCGTTCCGCCCGGCGCTCCTCGCGGTGCTGCGCGATCACGTCGTCCAGCGCGTCCAGCCTCGCCAACAACCCATCCAGGTCTCCGACCGCCTGGGCGTCGGTGACCAGCCGGCGGACCTTACGCACGGAGCCGGCTGCGTCCTCCGGCCCGAGCTTGCCGCCGTGGATGCGCTTCTCCAGCAGGTCGACCTCGAGCTCCAGACCGTCGTACCGCTTGGCGAAGAACGCCATGGCCTCGGCCGGGTCGGCGTCGGGCCACTGCCCGACCGGCCGCTCGCCGTCGGCCGTCCTGACGTAGACGGTTCCGTCCGGCGCGACACGTCCCCACCGGTGCTCCGCCTGCTCCACCACGGTCATGCAGTCTAGGAGCAGCGCGCGGTAACGGGTTCGCGGCGGCGCGCCGCCGGTCGCTACCCTGCGGGGGGTCAGCGCCGTGCGGAAGGGGTGGTTCGTGCTCGTCGCCGGGTTCCCCGCCGGACCGTGGGGCACCAACTGCTACGTGGTCGCCACCGCGCCGGGGGCCGAGTGCGTCGTGGTGGACCCGGGCAAGGACGCGGCCGGCGGGGTCGCGGAGCTGGTACGCGAGCACCGGCTCAAGCCGGTGTCAGTGCTGCTGACGCACGGGCACATCGACCACGTCTGGTGCGTGGTCCCGCTCACCGGGTCCTACGCATCGCCGGCGTACCTCCACCCGCAGGACAGGCACCTGCTCATCGACCCGCTCGCCGGAATCTCCAACGAGGCGGCGGCACTGTTACTCGGAAGCAGCGACTACTCCTTCGCCGAGCCCGACGACGTCCGGGAGCTCGCCGACGGGACCACCCTCGACCTCGCCGGCCTGCGGTTCCTCGTCGACCACACCCCGGGCCACACCCGCGGGTCGGTGACGTTCCGGACGCCGTACGACGGAGCGGACGACGTGGCCGCGGTGATGTTCGCCGGCGACCTGCTGTTCGCCGGCTCCATCGGGCGCACAGACCTGCCCGGTGGTGACCACCCCACCATGCTCAGATCGCTGGCGACCAAGGTGCTGCCACTCGACGACCACGTCGTAGTGCTTCCCGGCCACGGCCCGCAGACGACCATCGGCCGGGAGCGGACCGCCAACCCGTACCTGCTTGGCCTGGCCGCCGCCCCCGGTCCTGCCCGCGGTCTGTGACCCGGGTGACACGGTGAGCAGGCCGACCCCGCTGAGCGGGTTCCCCGAGCTGCTGCCGGCGCAGCGGTTCGTTGAGCTGCACGTCCTGGACCGGCTGCGCGAGGTGTTCGAGTTGCACGGCTTTGCGCCGGTCGAG
>JALYMZ010000267.1 GCA_030773435.1 Actinomycetota bacterium
GCGCTGGAGCGCATGGTGCTGGCGGTGACCGGCGCCCGCACGCCGCTGCGGTGACCGCCGGGCTCCCGGCGGTCGGGATCAGAGTGCGGCGGTGCGCTTGGCGATGGCCGACTTCTTGTTCGCGGCCTGGTTCTTGTGGATCACCCCGGTCGACGCGGCCTGGTCGAGCTTGCGGCTCGCCACCCGCGCGGCCTGCCGCGCGGTGTCGGCGTCGCCGGTGTCGGCGGCCTCCCGGAACCGCCGGATGGCGGTCTTCAGCGACGACTTGACCGACTTGTTGCGCTGCCGCGCCAGCTCGTTCTGCCGGTTGCGCTTGATCTGGGACTTGATGTTCGCCACGGAGCAGAGCCTCGGTCTTGGTGTCGTAAGGATCGGGACGCGCACACGGCGACGGGGCGCCGACGCGACGGGTCAGGCTACCAGCGCGGCGGCGGGGCTCCCAAATCCCACCTGCGGCGGCGAGCCAGCCAGTCGAGCGTGACGTCGGCGTACCAGCGCTGGTGCAGGCGCAGGTACGGCTAGGACTCCGGCGCCGCGCGCGCCAGCGAGGTGAGCGTCTGCCGGCACCCGGTCCGGCTCGTGCCGGCGCCAGGGCCTCAGCGGGTTGTGCCCAGGTACGTCGTCGAACCCGAGGACCGCCGCTGTGCGGGACCAGCCGCTCCTCCTGCATGCGGCCGCGTGGGTCAGCCGGCCTCGTCCACGACCGCCGGGGACGCCGCGCGCAGCGACGAGCGCCCGGCCGTCCATGCGTCGAGCATGTGCTGGGACGACCGGCTGCCCAGCTCGAGGTACACCGCCGCGCCGAGCAGGATGTCCGCGGTCACCTGCGGCTCGCTCTCCGCGAGCCCGCCGGCAAGGTCGTGCGCCGCGATCTGCTCGTGCACCGAGTCGGCCTCGACGTGCTCGTCGAAGAACCAGGTGGCGTCCCCGTCGTACCCGAGCCGCCGCAAGCCGTTGCCGTACTTGCGGCACGGGATCGACGACGTCATCTCGAACGCCGCGAGGTGGCCGACGAGGGCACCGCGCAGCCGGCGGTGCAGCCCGAACAGGTGCATCGCGTTGACGTCCGCCAGGGTGACGGCCGGCACCAGGTCGACATAGGCGCCGTACGCCGGGTCGAGGTCGAGCTCGCGCATGGTGTTGGCGAAGAGCACCGAGTGGATGCGGTCGGCGCGGCCCCCGCCGTACTCGTCGGCCTGGATCTCCACCAGCGCCGCCTTGGCCCGCCCGGACAGCCGCGGGATCGCCCACGTGTGCGGGTCGGCCTCGGTGAGCTGGTAGATCGACCGGTGCACCACGAACTCGCGGAACTGTTCGAGGCTCGCCTTGCGGGCCAGGTACCCGGACAGGTCCGGGCCGCTGCTGCCGCCGGTCAGGTCGAACAGCGTGTTCGCCACGGTGCGTGCGGTCGACGCCGACACCGTGGGCACCCGCACCGACGCACGCAGTTGCGCCTCCATCACCGACTCGAACACGGCCCGGGCGGCCAGCAGGTCAGGGTGCCACTCCCACCGCTCGTCGACGGCCGCCACTCCGCGGTAGTGCAGCTCGTACATCGTCAGCAGCGACACCTGGACGTCGTCGTCCGCGACGACGTCGTCGACGCCGGCGACGGCCGTCTGCGCACACTCCGCCAGGTCTGGGCACGTGGTCGTCGCCGGCTGCACGAGCAGCTCGGTCAGCGTCTCGCTGAACGGGCCGCGGGGGCGGGGCAGGCGCATCGAGACCTCCAGGAACGGCGGCTGTGTGGACGTGCCCGACCGGCTGCGGCGTGAAACGTGGCGGCCGGCCCCGTGGGCGTGACCACGCCCCGCAGTGGGTAGGCCACGGGGGTGCCGTCCGACTCCGCCGCCTCCGTTCCGCGGCCGGCCGCTGCGCGCGCTGGTGCGGCGGCGGTGGTCATCACCGCGTGCCCCGATGGGCCGCTGCTGGTCCGCGGCGACGTGGAGATCGTGACCACGACGGGGGAGGACGTGCCGCGGCGCCGCCGGACCGTGGCGCTGTGCCGGTGCGGTATGTCGGCGATCAAGCCGTACTGCGACGGAAGCCACAAGGCCGCCGGGTTCCGCAGCGACGACACGGCATGACCGGCGGCGTCCGCGTGGGATGATGGGGCTTCCCTTCCTCGAGTCCCACGGAAAGCCCGTTCGTGCCCACGCCTTCGACCCCCGCGCCACAGCCTGGCGGCACCGACCCCGCGTCGATCCGCAACTTTTGCATCATCGCTCACATCGACCACGGCAAGTCGACGCTGGCCGACCGGATGCTGCAGCTCACCGGGGTGGTCGACGAGCGCCGGATGCGGGCCCAGTACCTCGACCGGATGGACATCGAGCGGGAGCGCGGCATCACGATCAAGAGCCAGGCGGTGCGGATGCCGTGGGCCCGCCCGGGCGCCGCGGCCGCCGCCGGGGTCGCCGCGGGTGGCCGGTCGACGTACGTGCTCAACATGATCGACACGCCCGGCCACGTCGACTTCACCTACGAGGTGTCCCGCTCGATCGCTGCCTGCGAGGGCACGCTGCTGCTCGTCGACGCCGCGCAGGGCAACGAGGCCCAGACGCTGGCCAACCACTACCTATCTATAAAAAACAACCAGCACATCATCCCGGTGCTCAACAAGATCGACCTCCCGGCGGCGCAGCCCGAC
>JALYMZ010000268.1 GCA_030773435.1 Actinomycetota bacterium
GATGCGGCCGACCCCGGTGTCGAGGGCCCGGGCCAGCTCGGCCGGCGTCTGCGGGTCGTCGCGGGTGGTGTAGGCGATACCGAAGCCGCCGCCGAGGTCGAGCTCCTCGCACGTGGTGCCGAGCTCGTCGCGGACGGCGACGTGCAGGTCGAGTACGCGCCGGGCGGCCACCTCGAACGCCGCCGTGTCGTAGATCTGCGAGCCGATGTGGGAGTGCAGCCCGAGCAGGCGGAGGTGCTCGCTGGCAAGCACTCGGCGTACGGCGTCGAACGCGTCGCCCTCGGCGATGGAGAACCCGAATTTCTGGTCCTCATGCGCGGTGGCGATGTACTCGTGAGTGTGGGCCTCGACGCCGACGGTGGCGCGGACCAGCACCGCGGCGACGACCCCACGGGTCGCCGCGAGCCGGTCGAGCCGCTCGATCTCGGTGAAGGAGTCGACGATGATGCGGCCGACCCCGGTGTCGAGGGCCCGGGCCAGCTCGGCCGGCGACTTGTTGTTGCCGTGGAAGCCGATCCGCGCCGGGTCGAACCCGGCTCGCAAGGCCGCCGCCAGCTCACCGCCGGTGCAGACGTCGAGGTGCAGTCCCTCCGCCGCCACCCACCGCAGCACCGCGGAACACATGAAGGCCTTGCCGGCGTAGTAGACGTCGAAGCCGCTGAACGCGTCGCGGAAGGCTGCGGCCCGCCGGCGGAAGTCGACCT
Source organism: Actinomycetota bacterium (assembly GCA_030773435.1). Classification (GTDB taxonomy): domain Bacteria; phylum Actinomycetota; class Actinomycetes; order Propionibacteriales; family Nocardioidaceae; genus JALYMZ01. The sequence goes on from JALYMZ010000268.1 coordinate 705, forward strand.
CGTCCAGGACGTACGCCGGCGTGCCGAACTGCGCGGCGAGGTCGGTCAGCGCCACCCCGCCGACCTCGACGACTCCATCGGGTCGCCGGCGGGCGGTGTGGGACCACAACGCCGGCTCCAGCGCGTTGACGTCTGTCGGCGGCCGCAGCCACGACGGCCGGTAGGCCGAGCCGCGCTCACCGGCCTCGGCGTGCAGCGCGCCGGCCTCGTGGGCGCGCACCGGTCACATCCGGTCCGGCGCGGTGACGCCGAGCAGCCGCAGCCCGTTCGCCACCACGACGCGGGTTGCCTCGACCAGCAGCAGGCGAGCCCCGTGCAGCGACGTCGCCTCCTCGTCGCCGCGGGGCAGCACCCGGCACTCGTCGTAGAACTTGTGGAAGGTAGCGGCGGTGCGCTCGAGATAGCGCGCCACCCGGTGCGGCTCCCGCAGCTGCGCCGCCTGTGCGACCTCGCGCGGAAAATCGGCCAGAGCACGCAGCAGGTCGCCCTCCCACTCGGTGCCCAGCAGCGCCGGGCTGAAGTCGGTGCCGGCCGGTGTGAGCCCGAGGTCGGCGGCGTTGCGCAGGATCGAGGACAGCCGCGCATGGGCGTACTGCACGTAGAAGACCGGGTTGTCCGACGCCTGCTTGGTGATGTGGTCGACGTCGAGGGTCAGCGGCGAGTCGGCCGGGGAGCGCGCCAAGGAGTAGCGCAGCGGGTCGACCCCGATCATGTCGACCAGCTCCTGCAGGGTGACGATGGTCCCAGCGCGCTTGCTCAGCCGAACTTCCTGCCCGGCGCGCACGATCTTGACCAGCTGGCCGATCAGGACCTCGATGTTGCGCTCGGGGTCGTCACCGGCGCAGGCCGCCATCGCCTTGAGCCGACCGACGTAGCCGTGGTGGTCGGCGCCGAGCAGGTAGATGCAGCGGTCGAAACCGCGCTCACGCTTGTCGACGTAGTAGGCGGTGTCGGAGGCGAAGTAGGTGTACTCGCCGGTCGAGCGCACCAGCACCCGGTCCTTGTCGTCGCCGAAGTCAGTGGTGCGCATCCACAGCGCCCCGTCCGCCTCGTACAGGTGGCCCTGCGCGCGTAGCGCCTCGATGCCATGCTGCACCTTGTCGCCGTCGTGCAGGCGCCGCTCGGAGTACCACACGTCGATGCGGGTGCGGAAGTCCTCGAGGTGCTGCCGCTGCTCGGCCAGCTGGGCGGCGTACCCAGCCTCCCGGAACGCCACCAGGCGTTCGGCCGCGGGCAGCGCGAGGATGCCGGGATCGGCGGCGACGACCTGCTGGGCGAGGTCGGCGAGGTAGGCGCCATGGTAGCCGTCGCCCGGCACCGGCCTGCCGAGCGCGACCGCCTCGAGGGACGCGGCGAACTTGTCCAGCTGGCTGCCGCGGTCGTTGATGTAGAACTCGCGGATCACCTCGGCACCGGCCGCCTCCAGGACCCGCGCGATGGCGTCCCCGATGACCGCCCACCGGGTGTGCCCGAGGTGGATCGGGCCGGTGGGGTTGGCCGAGATGAACTCCAGGTTGACCCGCTCGCCGGCGCAGACCTCCGAACGGCCGTAGGAGGCGCCGGCGGCGACGATCCGGGCCGCGACCTCGCCCTGTGCGGACGCCTCGACCCGGACGTTGACGAAGCCGGGGCCGGCCACGTCCACGGCGGCGACGCCGTCGACCGTGCGCAGCTCGTCGGCGACCAGCTCGGCCAGCTCGCGCGGCCGCAGGCCGGCACGCCTCCCCAGCTGCAGCGCCACGTTGGTCGCGTAGTCGCCGTGCTCCTTGCTGGCCGGTCGCTCCACCCGGACGTCGGCCGGCACCCCGTCGGGCAGCGTCACCCGTCCGGCGTCGACCAGCCGGGTCAGGACGTCGGTGAGGATGCTCGAGAGGTGTTCCGGGGTCACCGGCGCCCAGACTATCGGCGTACGACGTCAGTCGCCGCCGTCGGCGTCCGCGGTGAGATCGCGGATGACCCGTACCAGCGCGGCCGGCTCGAATGGCTTGGTGATGTAGGCGTCGACGCCGATCTCCTCGCCGCGGCGCAGGTCCGACTCCTGTGCACACGCGCTCACCATGACCACCGGCACGTGCGCCGTGGCCGGGTCCGTCCGCAGCCGCCGCGCGGTCTCCAACCCGTCCAGGCGGGGCATGACGACGTCCAGCGTCACGAGGTCGGGGCGTATGTCATGCACGCGGTCCAGGCAGTCCTGCCCGTCGTACGCCGTCACAACCTCGAAGCCCTCCAGCTCGAGGTTGACGCTGATCAGGTCGCGGATGACCTCAGAGTCGTCGACCACGAGGACGCGCGGCGCACCGGTGCTCACACGGGCACGGTAGCCGCGCACCGAGTCGGGCGTGGCGGTATCCCGAATTCGTTCCTGGACCGTCACCGCCGGATCGCCGGGGCGCCGGCTGCTAGTGTTGCCGCGCGCCCGGCCCCCGTAGCTCAGGGGATAGAGCACCGCCCTCCGGAGGCGGGAGCGCAGGTTCGAATCCTGCCGGGGGCGCCGCTCGAAAGTGGCGTCTGACTTGGGGCTTTACGTTTCGCTCGGTGTACCGACAGATCGGCTACACCCCCGTTGGGCAACGTTTGGGCAACAGCAGGATTCTCGCGCGCCTTCGAGTGCGCCGGGCGACGGACCGGAAGGTCCACCGAACGACGGGCCCGGTCGAGTGCGGAGCTGACCTCGTCGAGGCGGTTCTCGAACAGGCGGCCATATGTGTCGAGAGTCATCGTCGCCAAGCTGTGGCCGAGCATCTGCTGGACGACCTTGACGTCGGCACCGGACGCGATGGCAAGGCTGGCGGCGGTGTGGCGCAGCTCATGGGGATGCAGGCCGGGCAGACCGATCGCCTTCGCGGCGGCGTCGAAGTGGCCGCGGCGGAAGTGGGTCGCCCGGATCGGCCCGCCGCTGCGGACGGCCGGGAAGACCAGGTCATGCGCCGCCTTCCCGTCGACCAGCGGAGCCAGCTGCTCGACGAGGAAGTCCGGGATTGGGACCTCCCGGCGCTTGTGGGTCTTCGGGGTCGACCAGACGAACCCCTTGCCCTGTATGACGGTGACCGACTCGGCGATCACCGCCCGGCGGCGCGGGAGGTCGAGCCGGCCGACCTTGAGCGCCGCCATCTCCCCGAACCGGACGCCGGTGTAGGCGAGGAAGAGGACGACGAGCCGGTAGGTCTCGCAGTCGCGTTCGGCGTACGGGCGGTGCTTGCTGAAGGCGGTCGGGTAGCCGCACTCGTTGGCCAGGTCCTCGACCTGTTCGATCGTCAGGTAGCGCTGCTCGGCCCGCACGGTACGGGGCAGGTTGATCTTCTGCGCGACGTTGCGCGAGAGCCGTCCGTCGCGGACCGCGAGGTCCAGGATCAGGCTGAGCACGCGATGAGCCTTCTTGGTCGTCGCCGCCGATCGCCGGGCGGCCAGCTGGGTCACCCACGCCTGGACGTCGGCGTGGGTGACGTTCGCCAGCGGCACCGTCCCCCAGACGGGGATGACGTGCGCGCACAACATGCCGGCGTACCGCTCGCATGAGCTGGCCTTGAGCTGGGCCTGGCCGGCCAGCCAGATCTCGGCCCACTCCCCGACGGCGATCCGCGAGAGGGTCGAGTCGACGAAGGAGCCCGCGTTCTTCGCCGATTCGACGCTCGCCAGAAATCGCTCGGCGTCGATCTTACGGGCGAACGTCTTGTTTGCGCTGCCGTCCGGTCGGCGTGCGGTGGTGAGCGCGCCACACGGGCCTGCCGGCACGCTGCCACTTCTCGATGCTGGACATCTCACCCTCCGATTGAGCGTCTTATGCGATGGCCGGACGGTGGCGGCGCCTTCCTCGTCGAGTGCTGGGACGAGCTCGATCTGCCAGACCCGATCAGGGAGGCGTGGAGCCCGACCATCAGAGAGGCGGCCAGCTCCAGGCGGGTCGACGTGTTCTCGGCGTTCGACCAGGGGCCGGGTGTGTCGCCCGAGGTAGCGCGCGACGCCCGAATCCGACGGTTCACCGGACTTGACGCGGGCGACCCCTCGCGTGGAGGCCCCGATGGGACTCCGTGAGCGTGTGCCGGCGACTGGCCGCCATGGGTGGAGGCTCGCCGCCCGATGGCCGGCCGACCTCCTGATGACGGCGGCATATGGCATAAACTGCCAACGGAGGTGGTCGTCGTGGCAACAAGGAACGTTGTCTTGACCCAGCACCAGCACGAGTTCGTCGACTCACTGGTGAAGTCTGGGCGTTACCAGAACGCCAGCGAAGTGTTGCGCGAGGGTCTTCGACTCCTGGAGCGCCAGGAGCGCGAGGACGCCGCCAAACTGGCTGCCCTGCGGGAGGCCGCCGAGACGGGCTGGTCGGATCTCGCCGCCGGGCGTTATGACGAGGTCGCCGACGAGGATCTGGACGACTTCATCGGGCAGCTCGCTGTCCGCGCATCACGGGCTGCAGCAGCCGACTGATGGCGGGATACCGCCTCACAGACTCAGTTCAGGCTGACATCGTCGCGATTCTTGCGTGGTCTCATGAGCAGTTCGGGGCGGAAGCAAGCAAGCGTTATGAGGCGCTGATCGCTGCGGCCATTCGCGATGCCGCTAGCCGCACCGACGACATCGGATTCACGCCTCGGCCCGAGCTGGGAGACGGCGTGTTCTCGTGGCATCTGGCCCAGAGCCGAACCCGCTCGCCCGGTGGTCTTGTGCGCCACCCGCGACACTTCCTCATCTGCCGTCGCGACGACAATGTGCTGGTGATCGGCCGAGTCCTGCACGACGCCATGGAGCTGCGAGGACACGCAGATCCCCAACAGCCTTGGGATTGAGCCCCGAAGGGCCCGCCTGCCTTGGCATCAGAAGCCGATCCCGCGCCGCGTGGACGCCGACGGTGGGCGATAGCTGAAGTCCTGTTCGGGCCGCTGTCAAGTCGTCAAGGATTCGACAGGGCGCCGACGGCCTACAGGAGCCCGCGGTCCGTAGCGCTCGACGTCCTCCGCCGCTCGCTGGGCGGCGTGCGCCGGCCCGAGATCGGCGCGGTCGCGCCGTATACCCGACCCACTGGCGGCGTGCGTCGTCGAGCGATGATCTGCCGCGCCGCACGCTCCTGCGCGGCGTCATGCGCGATGGCGAGCCCCGGCTGCAGCGCCGCCGCGAGCGACCAGGTCTTCGGGCCGTTGACCACGACCTCGACGAACCGCACCGCCTGATCGTCGGTGCGCAACCTGCCCTTGGCGTTGCCAGTCTCGACGTCGAAGCCGGCGACCCACCGCTCGTACGTCGACCCGTCCATCCACCCGGCCACGCGGACGTTGTCTGGCGTTGCGAAGTAGCGGTCCACGAGCCCCATACCTTCGGCCAAATAGTAGTCATCGACGCGGGACCGGTCCGTCTCGACGTAGTTGCGCGCGGCCGCGGCCGAGCCGCGGTACACCTTCATGCCACCGTGCACTTCGAGACCACCGCCCTCGACAACCATCAACAATCACATAACCGCAGGTCAGGACCGCCGTGGGCGATCCAGCACACCCACTTGCGTAGCATGCGAGCCGTCGCTTGGGAGCCGTCGCTTGGGAGCCTCTCGGGAGGCGAACCACGGGGAGGATTCGCAGTCCTTCATCGTCCGTCGAGAACCGTCGATCCGACCTTCTCGTGGCTCGACGTCGCTCCGTTGGGTCCGGGGTCGAGGAGTGTGCTCTCGCCGGAAGACACCGACGAGAGCACATCGCGGTAACGACCGCAAAGGCTCCAGCAACAAGGAGGAGGACCATCACAGCTCTGAGAGCGAGCGGCCCAAGGTCGTTCTTCAGGTTCGCGGGCTGATGCGGTGCAGGTCTCGGGGGAAGAGGGTCGTGCGCCCGATGTTGTCCGCTTGGACTACTGGGCGGTCCAGCGTTCGAGGCCGATGGCGAAGCCGCCGTGCGGCGGCATGCCGTGGCGGAAGGTCTGCAGGTAGGCGCCGTAGGCGCTGGCCGGCTCCCCGCGAGCGGCCAGGCTGCCTCATAGTCGGCGTACTGGTGCAGGCGCTGCCGCCGGTGACCAGTTCCAGGCCGCGGAGGAGCAGGCGAAGGAGTTCGTCCAGCGTGGGTCGTCCGGCTGCGGCTGCGTGTAGAAAGCCCGCTTGACCGCGGGGGGCCAGGCCGGGGCCGTCGCACACGTTGCCGCGCACGAGCTCGGTGCGGCCGCCCATGCGATCAAGGCCGCACGTAGGGCCGCGCCGGAGGCGAGGGCGAGGCCCGTAGGGCGACCCGAGCGCCAGTGGCAGCGTGACCAGCTCCCAAAGCCGATTCACGAGCTCGTACTTGACGACCAGCGGTTGCGGAACGACATCTGCTCGTCGGTATTTGACTGCTGAGCGCGCGTCGGGCCGCCAGCACCGCCCCGACAAGCGCATCGACTACCGGACGCCGCTCGTCGTGATCCACTGCCTTCGAGCCGCGCGCGCCGAGACAGCCTTGCGCTGCTGGTGGCGCCAGCGGGTCGCCGGAGAGGGGACGTCAGTAGGCGCCGTCGGGCAGGCGCGTGTCCAGGTACGCCTGGGGGTCGGGGCTGGCCGTGAGCATGGTGCTGACCCAAGCGTTCCGCTCGAATGACAGGATGACCGACTCCCAGACGCAAGCCAGCAACGGCCGGTCGACTGGCACGAACTCGGTCGAGCCTTTTTCGGCATGGGACAGGCGTTGGCAGCAGATGTCGGTGTGGGCCCACCAGTCCATCAGCAGCCAGGTGCCCTGCTCGCCTTCGTGCAGCACGACGAACCCGAGCCCGTGGTGACCTTCGGCCTTCGCAATCGGGGGAAGCCGGTGCAGGTGATGCACGGCCGCCCTCTGCAGCTCCTGGCCCGGGCCGGGCCGGCCGTGGCGACTGGTGATGCCGTAGGCCTTGAGCCTAAGCGGGCCCGCGGTCCACATTCCCAGCTGCCGGAACCGTCGAGGCCGGTACGGAGCTGGGGCCAGCGCGACGGCAGTCAGGTCGGTCATGGTGCGCTGCGAACGGCGACGTAGGAGGCGAGGCGATCCAGCGAGGCCTGCGGCGCGTGCTGCAGGAACAGCGAGGGCTCGGTCAGTTCGAGCTCGAGCAGCACCGGTCGGCCCTGCAGGTCGGGCACGACGTCGACCCGCGCGTAGGACAAGCTCTCCGCCCCGCCGGGTACGGCTGCCAGAGCTCGAGCTGCCAGGGCGAGCTGCTGCGCGCTGGCGGTCGCCGGGGTGATGAACGACTGCGCCGCGTCGCCTACCACAGGCGGGCGCTCGCCCTGGTCCAAGAGCAGAGCGGACTTGCGCACGGCGTGTGAGAAGTGGCCGCCGAGGTAGACCAGCGCGGTCTCGCCCTCGGTCTCCACACCGGGCAGGTAAGGCTGGACTATCACCGTGCGGCCGTGCCCGTGGAGCCGCTCGACCAGCTGCTCCCAGCCCCCCGACGTGACCGAGTAGCGGCCTGCGTCAGCTGCGCTGGCGCTGACCGTCGGCTTGACCACCACGTCCCCGTGATGCCAGTCGGCGGGTACGTCGACGGGCTCTCCGGGCTTGACGAACACGGTGGGGACGATCGGCACCTCAGCCGCCGCGAGATCCGTCAGGTAGCGCTTATCGGTGTTCCACGCCAGCACCGGCTTCGGATTGGCGGTACGGCGGCAGCCAGCAGCCCAGCTCAAGAACTGCGACCTGCGCCGCGTGTAGTCCCAGACGCTGCGCACGAGCACCAGCGGGTAGGACGACCAGTCGACGTTCGAGTCGTCCCACACACGCACCTCAGGTACCAAGCCGGTCCTCTCCAGCGCGGCCAGGAGCAGCGGCCCGTCGCCGTCGAGCTCGGGGACAGCCCGGCAGGTCGCCACCGCCAGACGCCGCACCTCCCGCACCCCCACAGCCTCCCACAAGAGAGCAGGACGACCCCGTGCCGGTTGAGGAACGTCATCCGGTCACGGAGGGGCTTGCGGTTCGAGGAAGGCGGTGAGCGCCGCGGCGAGCTGGTCGAGGGCTTCCTCGGCCAGGTGGTGGCCGCTGGTGATGGCAACCCGTGCAGGTCGCTTGCCC
>JALYMZ010000269.1 GCA_030773435.1 Actinomycetota bacterium
CGCCGGCGACGAGCAGGCAGGCGACCAGCAGGGCTCGGGTCAGCGCGGCCATGCCAGGACCAACCCTCAGCGCGACTCGAGAGTTCCCGCCGGCGCGACCCGGCGCACCCCCGCGGCCAGTTCCCGCGCCAGCTCGGTGACCGCCGCGTTGCCGGTCGCCGGATCCGGAGCCTCGAGCAGCCGACGCACGAACGCCGAACCGACCACCACGCCGTCGGCGTACCCGGCGACCGCGGCCGCCTGGTCGCCGTCGGAGACGCCGAGGCCGACCGCGACCGGCAGGTCGCTGACCGCGCGCACCCGCCGCACCAGCGTCGGCGCCCGGTCGCTGGTGTGCTCGCGGACTCCGGTCACGCCCATCACCGACGTCGCGTACACGAACCCCCGGCACGCCGCCGTGGTGCTGGCCAGCCGCCGGTCGGTCGAGGACGGGGAGACCAGGAAGACCCGCTCGAGCCGGTGCGCGTCGGCAGCGGCCAACCACTCCGCCGCCTCGTCCGGGATCAGGTCCGGTGTGATCAGCCCCGACCCGCCGGCGGCGGCGAGGTCGCGGGCGAACCGGTCAACGCCGTAGCGTTCGACCGGGTTCCAGTAGCTCATCACCACGGTCGGCACCCGCCGCGACACCGCCTCGACCGTGCGCAACACGTCCACGGTGCGCGTACCACCGGCCAGCGCCGCCTCGGCGGCGGCCTGGATCGTCGGGCCGTCCATCACCGGGTCGCTGTAGGGGAGGCCCACCTCCACCAGGTCGACGCCGCCGGAGACCATCGCGTCCAGCGCTGCGACGCAGCCGTCGTACGACGGGAAACCGGCCGGCAGGTACCCGACGAGCACCGCCCGACCCTCGCCCCGGGCGGTGGCGAACACCTCAGCGGCAGGGGTCACGGCGCTCCCCCGCCCCCGGGTTGGTCGGCGAGGAAGCCGAACCAGCGGGCGGCGGTGTCCATGTCCTTGTCGCCGCGACCGGACAGGCACACGCAGAGCACCGGCTCGGTGCCGAGCTCCGCGGCCAGCTCCGGCACGACCGCCAGCGTTCCGGCGACGGCGTGCGCCGACTCGATCGCCGGGATGATGCCCTCGGTGCGGGACAGCAGCGCCAGCGCCTCCATCGCCTCCGCGTCGGTCACCGCGCGGTAGTGGGCGCGGCCGGTCTCGGCCAGGTAGGCGTGCTCGGGACCCACCCCGGGGTAGTCCAGGCCGGCCGAGATCGAGTGCGACTCCACCGTCTGCCCGTCCGCGTCCTGCAGCAGGAACGACCGTGCACCGTGCAACACGCCGACCTCCCCCTGACTGATCGGTGCGGCGTGCCGGCCGGTGTCGAGGCCGTCACCGCCGGCCTCGAAGCCGAACAGCCGCACCGACTCCTCGCGGACGAACGCCGAGAACATCCCGATCGCGTTGGAGCCGCCCCCCACGCAGGCCGTGACGGCGTCCGGCAGCCGGCCAAGCAAGGACTGAACCTGCGCGCGGGTCTCGTCGCCGATGCCGCGGGTGAAGTCGCGCACCATCGCCGGGAACGGGTGGGCACCGGCCGCGGTGCCGAGCAGGTAGTGGGTGTCGTCGACGTTCGTGACCCAGTCGCGCAGCGCCTGGTTGATGGCGTCCTTGAGCGTCCGGCTGCCGGACCGGACCGGCACCACCTCCGCGCCGAGCAGCCGCATGCGCGCCACGTTGAGCGCTTGGCGTTGGATGTCGACCTCGCCCATGTAGATCACGCAGTCCAGGTCGAGGTACGCGCAGGCGGTGGCGGTCGCGACACCGTGCTGGCCGGCGCCGGTCTCGGCGATGATCCGCCGCTTCCCCATGCGCTTGGTCAGCAGCGCCTGGCCGAGCACGTTGCGGACCTTGTGGGCACCGGTGTGGTTGAGGTCCTCGCGCTTGAGCAGGATGCGTGCTCCCGCCGACTCCGAGAGCCGGGTGGCGTCGTAGAGCAGGCTGGGCGCGCCGGCGTACTCGCTGAGCATCCGCGCGAACGTCGCGCCGAAGTCAGGGTCGGCCATGGCCGCCCGCCAGACGGCTTCCAGCTCCTCCAGCGGCCCCACCAGGGCCTCGGGCAGGAACCGGCCGCCGAACCGGCCGAAGTGCCCGCTGGCGTCGGGTCCCGGCCACGTGCCGGCAGCCGTCGGGTGCGCCTCGGTGGTGACCATCACGTCCTCCCGGCGGCGACCAGGGCGGCCACCACGGCGCGCGGGTCGGCGCCCGCGGCGGTAGCGGTGACGAGCGCCTCCCCGACGAGCACCGCGTCGGCGCCGAGCTCGCCGTACGCCGTGACGTCTCGCGGTCCGCGGACGCCGGACTCGGCGACCGTCACCACGCCGACAGGGACCCGCGGCGCCACGCGGGCGAAGGTGTCGCGGTCGACCTCGAGCGTCTTGAGGTTGCGGGCGTTGACACCGACCAGCTCGGCACCCACGTCCAACGCACGGGCCAGCTCGGCCTCGTCGTGGACCTCCACGAGCACCGTCAGCCCGAGGTCGCGGGCCTGGGTGTGCAACGACGCCAGCGTCGGCTGGTCGAGTGCCGCGACGATGAGCAGCACCAGGTCGGCACCGGCGGCCCGCGCCTCCCACAGCTGGTACGGCGTGACGAGGAAGTCCTTGCGCAGCAGCGGTGTGGGCACCGCGGCCCGCACTGCGCACAGGTCGTCGAGGGTGCCGCCGAACCGGCGTTGCTCGGTGAGAACGCTGATCGCCGCTGCACCGCCGGCGGCGTACGCACCGGCGAGCGTGGCGGGGTCGGCGATCGGCGCGAGCACCCCCCTGCTGGGGCTGCGCCGCTTGACCTCGGCGATGACCGCGACTCCATCCGTGCGCAACGCCGGCAGGACGTCGCGCGGCTGCCCGCGGGCGGCCACCCGCCGCTGCAGCTCGCCC
>JALYMZ010000270.1 GCA_030773435.1 Actinomycetota bacterium
AGCCCGGCCGCGCCGGCACCGACGACCGCGACCGTCACCGGCGGGCCCCCGCCCGCCCGCGGCTTCACGGCAGCCGCAGCACCCGGGCGTGCAGCACGTTGTTCTGGTGCAGCGCGCAGCGCAGCGCCCGGTGCACCCCGGTCTCCAGGTAGAGGTCGTCGCGCCACTGCACGACGTGGGCGAACATGTCGCCGTAGAAGGTGGAGTCACCGTCGAGCAGGACGTCGAGCCGCAGCGTCGACGTCGTCGTCACCAGCTGGTCGAGCTGCACCTGGCTCGGCGGGATCGCCGCCCACTCGCGGGTCGTCGTGCCGTGGTCGGGGTAGGGGCGGCCGTCGGCCACCCGCTTGAAGATCACGGCAGCAGCGGGCGGAGCTCGAGCGTCTGCTCCCGGTCCGGCCCCACCCCGATGCTGCTGAACGGCGCGCCGCTCATCTCCTCCAGCGCGCGCACGTAGTTCTGCGCGTTCTTCGGCAGGTCCTCGAAGGTCCGGGCACCGGTGATGTCCTCGGTCCAGCCGTCGAGCAGCTCGTACACCGGCCGGGCGTGGTGGATGGCGGTCTGCGTCATCGGCATCTCGTCGTAGCGCTCGCCGTCGACGTCGTAGGCGACGCAGACCGGGACCTTCTCCCAGCCGGTGAGCACGTCGAGCTTGGTGAGCACGAAGTCGGTGACGCCGTTGACACGCGCCGCGTAGCGGGCGACCGGGGCGTCGTACCACCCGCAGCGGCGCGGCCGGCCAGTCGTCGTACCGAACTCACCGCCGGCGCGGCGCAGTCGCTCGCCGTCGGCGTCGAGCAGCTCGGTGGGGAACGGCCCCTCGCCCACGCGGGTGGTGTAGGCCTTCACGACCGCGATCACCCGGTCGATGCGGGTCGGCGGGACGCCGGAGCCGGTGCATGCGCCGCCGGCCGTGGCGTTGGAGGAGGTCACGAAGGGGTAGGTGCCGTGGTCGACGTCCAGCATCGTCGCCTGGCCGGCCTCGAACAGCACGGTGCGGCCGCCGTCGAGGGCGCGGGTCAGCTCCAGGCCGGTGTCGCGCACCATCGGGCGCAGCCGGTCGGCGTACGACAGCAGCCCGTCGACGGTCTCCTCCACGGTGATCGCGCGCCGGTTGTAGACCTTGGTGAGCAGGTGGTTCTTCTGCTCCAGCGCCCCCTCCACCTTCTGCCGCAGGATGCCCTCGTCGAACAGGTCCTGCACGCGCACGCCGACGCGGTTGACCTTGTCCGCGTACGCCGGGCCGATGCCGCGTCCGGTGGTGCCGATGCGCCGCTTGCCGAGGAACCGTTCGGTGACCTTGTCGACGGTGCGGTGGTACGGCGCGATGACGTGCGCGCCGGCGGACACCAGCAGCCGCGAGCAGTCGACGCCGCGCGCGGTCAGGTCGTCGATCTCCTGGAACAGCACGCCCAGGTCGACGACGACCCCGTTGCCGATGACTGGGATGCAGCCGGGGGTGAGGACGCCGGACGGCAGCAGGTGCAACGCGTAGGTCTCGCCGTCGACCACGACGGTGTGCCCGGCGTTGTTGCCGCCGTTGTACTTGACCACGTAGTCGACGCGGGCGCCGAGCGCGTCGGTGGCCTTCCCCTTGCCCTCGTCGCCCCACTGCACGCCGACGAGCACGATCGCGGGCATGGCAGCGCACCTTCCCCTGACCGACGACAAGCCCCGGTGGCGCAACAGCGACCGGGGCTCTTGCGGATCAACGGTAGCCGATCCGGGGCCGCGGGCTAGTCTCGTCTCGTGGACCCGGTCCTGCTCATCACCAATGCCGAGGCCGGCGGGCACGACGCGGAGGCGCTGGAGCAGGCGGTGACCGTGCTGCGCGCCGCGACCGACGTCGAGGTCGCCAAGACGTCCAACCCCGGCGAGCTCGACGGCGTGCTGCACCGGCGGGCCAGCCGCCTGGTAGTCGTGGCCGGCGGCGACGGCAGCCTGCACGCGGTCGTGGCCGCGCTGCACCGCCGCCACGAGCTGGCCGCCACCACGCTGGCGCTGATCCCGCTCGGGACCGGGAACGACTTCGCCCGCGGGGTCGGCGTGCCGCTGGAGCCGGAGGACGCCGCCCGGGTGGTGCTGGAGGGCCGGCCGCGGCCGATCGACCTGCTGGTCGACTGCACCGGCGAGGTCGTCGTCAACGCGGTGCACATCGGCGTCGGTGCGGACGCCGGCCGCGAGGCGATGACCTGGAAGCTTTACCTGGGGCGCTTCGGCTACCTCGTCGGAGCGGCGATCGCCGGCGCCAAGGCCGGTGGGATCCGGCTGCAGGTCCTCGCCGACGACGAGGTCATCGCCGACCTGGACCGGCCGGTGCTGCAGGTCGGGATCGGCAACGGGCCCAATATCGGCGGCGGCACCGTGCTCATGCCCGACGCCGCTCCGGACGACGGCGTGGCCAGCGTGGTGGTGTCCTTCGCCACCACGCCGTGGGCGAAGCTGGGCTACACGCTGCACCTGCGCCGCGGGGAGCACCATCGCCGCCACGACGTCGCCGTGACCCGCGCCGCGACGGTGCGGGTCAGCGGCCAGTCCTTCCACTGCAACGCAGACGGCGAGGTCTACGGGCCGGAACGGAGCCGGCAGTGGCGGGTGGAGCCGGGCGCGTTCCGGATGGTGCTGCCGGACGGCTGACCCTGTGTCAGCGGTGCCGCTGTCAGCCGCGCAGCCGCTCCGCCGCCTCTGGGCTCGACTCCTGCAGCAGGTCGGCGCAGCGCCGCTCCTCCGCGGACTCGCCGAAGCGCCGGGCGGCCTCGGCCAGTGCAGCCACGGCCCGCAGGAAGCCCCGGTTCGGCTCGTGCGACCACGGCACCGGGCCGTGGCCCTTCCAGCCGTTGCGGCGCAACGCGTCGAGGCCGCGGTGATAGCCGGTCCGCGCGTATGCGTAGGCGTCCACCTCACGGCCGTCGGCCAGCGCCCGCTCGGCCAGCGCCGCCCACACCAGCGAGGACTCCGGATGACGGCGTACGACGGAGTCCAGTGGCTCGCCGGCGTCGAGCAGCGCCGCGGCCGGGTCGTCGGGAAGCCGGGTCTCCGGCGTACCACCGAGCAGGTTCTCGAATGCCATGCGGGGATCTTGCCCTCGATTTGGCCTGCCAGCGACCCAAACTGGGCCGGCGGCGCCCCGACCCCGAGCCCATTTGGCCTGCCAGCGACCCAAACCGGGCCGGCGGCGCCCCGACCCCACCCCAATTGGCCTGCCAGCGACCCAAACCGAGGCGGCGGCGCCGGAGGCCGACCCCCATTTGGCCTGCCAGCGACGGCAACCGGGGCTTCGCGACCGAAATCTCGCCCGGGAAGGCCCGATTCGGCCTGGGAAGGGGCCGGCACCGCACTCAGCTGGCGCGCGGCCACGACGTCGGCGCACCCAACTCCTCGGCGCGTCGCCACAGCCGCCGTGCGGTTTCGGCCCGTCGCGACCCGAACAGGTCGGCCCACACCAGACGGAACATCGGGTGACCCAAGCTTCGGAGCGTGTCCTCGCGCTGCTTCTCCGCCCACACGAGGTTGGCGTCGTCGATGGCGGGGTCGAGGTCGTCCCGCGTACGCCGGTACTTGCCTCGGCCGTCGAACTCCACCAGCAGCCCGATCTGGTCGATCACCATGTCGACCCTGGCGACGAAGCCGCCGTCGCGGAAGACGACCTGGGTCTGTGGCACCGGGAAGCCGAGCGAGACCACGAAGATCCGGGCCAGCGACTCCCCCGGCGACTCCCCGCCGGCGTCGGCGAACTCCGCCACGGGAACCACGTCACGCGCCCCGGGCCAACGCCGCATCTGCTCGGCAAGCGCGCGCATCCCGTCCGGATCCGCACCGGCGCGCAGCGCGGCGTCGGCCACCACGACCCCGGCCTCGAAGCCGTGCTCCCGCGCGATGTCCAGCGGCGTCCGCCGCAGCGACGTGCAGGCGAGCGTGTCGACAACGGTGTGGTCGGAGTCGTGGAGCGACGCCTGGTGATGGCCGACCCCGGCCACAACGCGGCCACTGGTGAGATGCGGGCGGGTCAGGTGGACCCTGGACAGGTCACTGCCCCAGGTTGGCAAGCGGTGCAGCAGTGCCGCAGAGCCGTGGCTGAAGACGGCGGGTTCGTCGACGACCAGCGCCACCGCATACACCTGCAGCCGCGCACGTCCGGTCTCGTCGGCTGCGTCCAGCGTCGACTTCTCGGCATACGCGCCGTGACGCACGCGCACCCATTCGCCGCGGCGGAGGAGCCGTCGGATCTCCTCGTCGGTGTAGCCGCACTCGAGCGCCTGGCGGCGTAGGAACACGCCGTGCTGGGCTCCGGCCAGGGCTTGCAGCGAGGGTCTCATGGCCGCAGCATCTACCGGGACGCGGAGGGCCGCTCCGTGCTGCGGCGCAGCTGTGGACGGCCGCCGTACCGACGTGTCCTGGGGACGAACACCGGCCCCGCTTCCCGACCCAAGTCGGGTCTCCCCGACTCACATTCAGCGCGCCGACGCCCGATTCGAGTCGCTAGCAGGCCAAATCGGCAGCCGGCCGCCGGCGGCCGGCGGCGGCGGCCCGGCGGCCGAACTCAGGATCCGGAGAGCGTGGTCCCGGCAGAGCGCAGGTTCTCGCACGCGGTGACGACCCGGGCCGCCATCGACGCCTCGGCGGCCTTGCCCCACGACCGGGGGTCGTAGGCCTTCTTGCTGCCGACCTCGCCGTCGACCTTGAGTACGCCGTCGTAGTTGCGGAACATGTGGTCGGCGACCGCGCGGGTGAAGGCGTACTGGGTGTCGGTGTCGACGTTCATCTTGACCACGCCGTAGTCGACGGCGGCGTGGATCTCCTCGAGCAGCGACCCGGATCCGCCGTGGAACACCAGGTCGAACGGCTTCGCGCCGGCCTCCAGCCCCTGCTTCTCCGCGACCGCCTGCTGCGCCTGCTGCAGGATCTCCGGTCGCAGCTTGACGTTGCCGGGCTTGTACACCCCGTGCACGTTGCCGAAGGTCAGCGCGGCCATGTACCGCCCCTTCTCCCCCAGCCCCAGCGCCTCCGCGGTCGCCAACGCGTCGCCCGGCGTCGTGTACAGCTTGTCGTCCATCCCGCCGACGATGCCGTCCTCCTCGCCGCCGACCACGCCGACCTCGATCTCCAGCACGATCCGCGCCTCGGCCGCCTTGGCGAGCAGCTCCTGCGCGATCGCGAGGTTCTCGTCCAGGGGTACGGCGCTGCCGTCCCACATGTGCGACTGGAACAGCGGCTCGTCACCGCGCCGCACGCGCTGCGCGGACAGCTCGAGCAGCGGGCGGACGAACCCGTCGAGCTTGTCCGGCGGGCAGTGGTCGGTGTGCAGCGCGACGTGCACCGGATAGCCCTTGGCCACCTCACGCGCGTACGCCGCGAACCCGACGGACCCGGCCACCATGTCCTTGACCGTGGCACCGGACAGGTACTCCGCGCCTCCGGTGGACACCTGCACGATGCCGTCACTGCCGGCGTCGGAGAACCCGCGCAGCGCGGCGTGCAGCGTCTGCGACGACGTCACGTTGATGGCCGGGTAGGCGAACGACTCGCGCTTGGCCTTGTCGAGCATCTCGGCGTAGGTCTCGGGGGTCGCGATCGGCATCGGAAACTCCTCCAACGGCGGCTGTGCTCGACAGTATCGCCCCGTACATCCGCCGCTCCAGGCGCCGTCACACCTCCGCGCATAAGGCGCGTGCCGCGACCTGCACCGGGTCCCAGACGCTGGAGTACGGCGGTGCGTACGCCAGGTCGCTCATCGCCAGCTCGGCCACCGACATCCGGGTCCACACCGCCAGCGCGCACACGTCGATGCGCTTGGCCGCCCCCGCCCCGCCGACGATCTGGGCGCCGACCACCCGGCCACATCCGCGCTCGGCGACCATCCTCACCGTCATCGGCTCGGCGTCGGGCAGGTAGCCCGCGTGCGTGGTCGTCTCCACCGTCTCCGTTACCACATCCAGGCCCGCGGCGCGCGCCTCCGCGGGCAGCGCGCCGGTGCGGGCCGCCTCCAGTCGGTCGAACCGGGTGATCGCCGTACCCACGACCCCACCGAACGCGGCGTCACCGCCCCCGACGTTGATGCCCACCACCCGGCCCTGCTTGTTGGCGTGGGTGCCCAGCGCCACCCGCACCCACCGATCGAGCACCCGGTCGCGGACCTCCACGCAGTCGCCTGCCGCCCACACTCCGGGCGCCACCGCCATGCGGGCGTCGGTGCGCACGCCGCCGTGCTCGCCGATCGGCAGCCCGGCCGCCGCCGCCAGGTCGACCTCCGGCTGCACCCCGATGCCGAGCGCCACCAGGTCCGCCACCACGGTGCCGTCCACGGTGCCGACACCACGCACCCAGCCGTCGCCGTCGACCTCGAACCCGGTGACCGCGGTCCCGACCCGCACGCGGACGCCGACCTCCTCCATCGCCGCGCGCACCACCCGGCCCAGATCGGGGTCGAGCACCGACATCGGCTCCGCTGCCTGCTCCACCAGCGTGACCGCGAGCCCCCGGCGTACGAGCGCCTCGGCGACCTCGACGCCGATGTAGCCGCCGCCGACCACGGCCGCGCACCGCGGCGTCCGGGGGGAGGCCAGCGCGGCGAGGATCCGCTGGCCGTCGTCGAGGGTGTGTACGCCGAAGACGCCGCCGCCGTCGATGCCCGGTAAATTCGGCCGGACCGGCCGGGATCCGGTCGCGACCAGCACCTCGTCGTACCGCAGCCGTGTGCACTCCCCGGACTCCGCGTCGCGCACGGTCACGACGGACGCCGCGGTGTCCAGCTCGACCGCCTCGCAGCCGAGCCGCACGTCGATGCCGTTGGCGCGGTGCTGCTCCGGCGTCCGCGCGATGAGGTCCTCGCGCCGATCGACCTCGCCGCCGAGCCAGTAGGGGATGCCGCAGGCCGAGTACGACGTCCAACGGCCGCGCTCCACCGCCACGACCTCCAGGTCGTCGCCGCCCATCCGCTTGGCCTGGCTCGCCGCGGACATACCGGCGGCATCACCCCCGATGACGACGAACCGCCTGGTCACGCCCGCAGCCTAAGGCTGACCGCAATCTGAGCCGACAATGACGCAGTTCACGCAGGTCAGTGATGACCCGGTGAGGTCAGCCGCGGTCTGATGTGCAGCCGCTCCGCGATGTCGTCTACGTTCGCGGCACCAGCGGCGACGTCCATGACCAGCCCGAAGGCATCGTCGTCACCGAGGTCCGGTTCGTGACCATTGAGGTCAAGGAACACAACGGCGCCAAGCCAGCCGAGCCGCTTGTCGCCGTCCACGAGCGCATGGTCGGTGCGCGGGGTCGGTTCACGTCGGCCGGCCGGCGGCACAACGTCCCGGGAAGGGCGGCACATGTGACGCGGTTTCGGGGACGTTACGCGACGTACCGACGAGGTTGCCTGCCAGGGCGTGTTGCCGTGGCCACGCTCGCCGAGATCGCAGCGCCACGGCGGCGTGCACCGTGCCGTGCAGGTACGGACGTCCTTCGCCGTCACGTCGGCCCCCACCACGTCCTTGACGTGGCCGGCCATCTGGCGGCACAACGTCCCCGGAAGGGCGGCAGATATGACCCGGTTTCGGGGACGTTACGCGACTGTCCACGCGGCTGGCTCACGGCGGGGGTGCGTGCGCACGCACCCACGCGTGCATGGCGATCGCGGCGGCCGCGGAAGCGTTGATCGACCGGGTGGAGCCGAACTGCGCGATGGCGAGCGTCGCGTCGCAGGCCGCTCGAGCGGCGGGTGACAGCCCCGGCCCCTCCTGCCCGAACAGCAGCACGCACGCCCGCGGCAGCACCGTGGTCTCCAGCGGCCGGGCTCCCGGCACGTTGTCCAGCCCGAGCAGCGGCAGCCGCCGCTGCCGCGCCCACGCCGCCAGGTCGTCCACGCCACGGTGGTGGCGGATGTGCTGGTAGCGGTCGGTCACCATCGCGCCGCGGCGGTTCCAGCGGCGCCGGCCCACGATGTGCACCTCGGCGGCGAGGAACGCGTTGGCCGTGCGCACGATCGAGCCGATATTGAGGTCGTGCTGCCAGTTCTCGACCGCCACGTGGAACGGATGGCGACGCCGGTCGAGGTCGGCGACGATCGCCTCCACCCGCCAGTAGCGGTACCGGTCGGCGACGTTGCGTCGGTCGCCGTCCCGCAGCAGGTCGGGGTCGTAGCGGGCGTCGTCCGGCCACGGACCCGGCCAGGGGCCGACCCCCACCGGCGCACCTGCAACGTCGTACCCCTCCGACGGGTCCACCCGTCGCTCCTACGACGCCTGCCGGGCGCGCCACCGCCGCAACAGGCGGGACCCGACGAAGTACCCGACCGCGACCGCCACGACCACCACGACCAGGTCCTGCACCGGAGACACCCACGCCTCCACCCGGTGCCAGTTCTCGCCCAGCAGGTAGCCGGCGAGGACGAAGACGGTGTTCCAGATCAGGCTGCCCGCAGTGGTGAGTGCGGCGAACTGCGCCAGGGGCATCCGCTCGATGCCGGCGGGGATCGAGATGAAGCTGCGGAAGAGCGGGATCATCCGGCCGAAGAAGACGGCCTTGCGGCCGTGCTTGGCGAACCACGCCTCGGACCGGTCGACGTCCTCCACCCGCACCAGCGGCAGCCGGACCGCGAGGGCTCGCATCCGCGCCCTTCCCAGCACCGCACCGAGCCCATAGAGCACCAGGGCGCCGGCCAGCGAGCCCAGCGTGGTCCACACCAGCGCCCCGACGAGGGTGAAGTCGCCGCGGCTGGCGGTGAACCCGGCCAGCGGGAGCACCAGCTCGCTGGGCAGCGGCGGGAACAGGTTCTCCAGCGCGATCGCCAGCCCGGCGCCGGGGGCACCGAGGGTCTCCATCAGGTCGACCGCCCACGCGGCCACCCCGGTCAGCTCGTCGTCGTGGCCACTCACCCGCGGCGTCCCGCCACCAGCCCCGTCACAGCCCCAGGTCGCCCAGCCCGACCGCGAACCGGTACTCCAGCCCCTCCGCCTCGACCTTCTCCCGGGCACCGGTGTCGCGGTCGACGATGACCGCGACCGCCACCACCTCGGCCCCAGCCTCCCGCAGCGCCGCCACCGCGGTCAGCACCGAGCCACCCGTCGTCGACGTGTCCTCCACGGCCAGCACACGGCGCCCCGCGACGTCGGGACCCTCGATCCGACGCTGCAGCCCGTGCGCCTTGCCCTGCTTGCGCACCACGAATGCGTCGAGGCGCTCACCGGCCGCCGCCGCGGCGTGCAGCATCGAGGTGGCGACCGGGTCGGCCCCGAGCGTCAGGCCGCCCACTGCGGCGTAGTCGAGGTCCGCGGTCAGCGCGCGCATCACGCGCCCGACCAGAGGCGCCGCCGCACCGTCCAGGGTGATGCGGCGCAGGTCGACGTAGTAGTCGGCCGTCCGGCCGGACGACAGCGTGACCTGGCCGTGCACCACGGCCTTGTCCTTGATCTGCTCGATCAGCGCCGCGCGGTCGGAAGCCATGGCCCGAAACCCTATCGCCGACGCCTGTCAGGAGGCCCGGCTCGCCGGTCAGGCCGGACGGCGCTATGCGTAGGGTCGCAGCATGACCCATCCGGCGACGGCACACCGGCTGCAGGGGCTCGGCACCACGATCTTCGCGGAGATGTCCGCGCTGGCGGTGCGCACCGGCGCGGTCAACCTGGGCCAGGGCTTCCCCGACACCGACGGGCCGCAGGCGGTGATCGGGGCCGCGGTCACCGCGCTGCGCCACGGGCGCAACCAGTACGCACCCGGCATCGGCGTCCCAGAGCTCCGCCAGGCGGTCGCCGACCACCAGAAGCGGTTCTACGACCTGTCCTACGACCCCGACACCGAGGTGCTCGTCACCACCGGCGCGACCGAGGCGATCACCGCGGCCCTGCTGGCGCTGGTCGACCCCGGCGACGACGTGGTGGTGCTGGAGCCGTACTACGACTCCTACGTCGCCGCGATCGCGATGGCCGGCGGCCGACGGCGGCCGGTCACGCTGCGCGCCCCGGACTTCCGGCTGGACACCGAGGCGTTGGCTGCCGCGGTCACCGACCGCACCAAGGTGATGCTGGTCAACAGCCCGCACAACCCCACCGGCACGGTGCTCACCGAGGAGGAGCTGGCGGCCGTCGCGGCGGTGGCGGTCGAGCGCGACCTGCTCGTCGTGACCGACGAGGTCTACGAGCACCTCACGTACGACGACAGCGTGCACCGGCCGTTGGCGACGTACGACGGGATGCGCGACCGCACGCTGACGGTCTCCAGCGGCGGCAAGACGTTCTCCTTCACCGGCTGGAAGGTCGGCTGGGTGTGCGCCTCTGCCGAGCTGGTGCGGGCGGTCAACACCGCGAAGCAGTTCATGACGTTCACCTCCGGCGCGCCGCTGCAGCCGGCCATCGCGCACGCGCTCGACCTCGGCGACGACTACTACACGTCGTTGCGGTCCTCGCTGCAGGGGAAGCGGGACCGGCTGTGCGCCGGCCTGCGTGCGGCCGGCCTGCAGGCGTTCGTCCCGCAGGGCACCTACTTCGTCACGACGGACATCCGCGGCGTCGGCGGCACCGACGGCGTGGAGTTCTGCCGGTCGCTGCCGGAGCGGTGCGGCGTCGTGGCGGTGCCGCACCAGGTGTTCTACGACGACGTGGACGCCGGCCGGACGCTGGTGCGGTGGGCGTTCTGCAAGCGCGACGAGGTGCTGGACGAGGCCGCGGCGCGGCTACGGCGCGGCCTGCGCGGCGGCTGAGTAGCCGACGAGCGGCCCCCGGTCACCAGGGGCCGCCCTGCCCCTGCTGGTATCCGTGCTGACCGGGGTGGCCTGCGGTGGAGGGCAGGTGCCGCTCGGCGTACCACTGGCGCGCCGGGCCGGACCACAGCAGCGCGATCACCACGACCACCCACACGAGCCCGACGATGACGCCGGGGTTGCCGGTAGTCAGCTGGAAGAGCTGCAGCCCGATGTAGAGCACGCCCATCACCGTGAGCAGGATCCGCGCCCAGTTGGCGCGTCGCCAGGCGAAGATCGACACCACCAGGGTCGCCACGCCCCAGAGCAGCAGGATGATGCCGATGACCTGCAGCAGGTTCGCGATGTCCTCGGGGGAGGCCGGGAAGTCCGCGGGTGCCTGGCGTGCAATCTCGTCGATGATCGTGGAGCTGCCCTGGATCGCCAGCGCGGCGACGCCGAACACCAGCATGACCGCGACGCCGATCCAGGTCATCACGAACGCGGTGGTCACCTGGCCGGGCCGGCGGTTCGGGTCGCGGGCGTACGGCGAGCCGTAGGGTGACGGCGCGCCGTAGGGCTCCTGCTGGCCGTACTGGCCGGGCTGGCCGTAGGAGCCGTACGGCGGCTGCTGGCCGTACTCGCCCGGCCGCTGGCCGTACGGTCCGGGCTGGCCGTACTGCGGCTGCTGCCCGTACTGGCCCGGCTGGTCGTACGGCGGCTGCTGGCCCGGCTGGCCGTACTGCGGCTGCTGGCCCTGCGGGCCGTACTCCGGCTGCTGGCCCTGCTGGCCGTACTGCGGCTGCTGGCCCTGCTGGCCGTACTCCGGCTGCTGGCCGTGCGGGCCGTACTCCGGCTGCTGGCCCTGCTGCCCGCCGTACGGCTGACCCTGCTGCCCGCTGCTCGGCTTGTCGTCTGACATGGCCCTCTCCTCGTCCGCACCGGCCGGCGGTTGCCGGGTCGTGCCCCTAGCGAACCACGACCGCGCAGCCGGCTTCCACAGCAACGCGACCGCGTAGGCGACGTAGACGCTCGCCAGCACGCCGCTCAGCCCCGCCACCAGCGCCACCGCTGCGACCACCAGACCGAGCACGGTGAGCACCGTGCGGGCCGCCCGGTGCCGGCGCAGCACGAAGACGCCCAGCACGAACGCGGCGACGCAGGCCGCCGCCGTGACCAGCATCCCGACGTGCACGGCGGTCAGCGCGGTCTCGACCGACACGTCGAGGGCGGCGAACTGCGGCTGCTCGAGCGCGGCCTCGACCTGGCGCCGGGTGTCGGAGCTGCGCACGTCTCCAATAGCCGAGAAGACGCCGGCCAGCGCCAACGCGGACCCGCCGATGGTCAGCGCCGCTGACACGGTGACGTCGCGGGGCCGTCCACGCGCCGAGGTCACAAAGGCCATCCCATCACGGGCGGCGCTCGCCGGCGTGCGCGGTTGCGGCCGCACCGGCCGGCGCCGCGGCAGGTCACACCGCGGCGGC
>JALYMZ010000271.1 GCA_030773435.1 Actinomycetota bacterium
ACCCGTAGCCGCCGAAGACCTGGGTGGCGATGCGGGTGGCGGTGACCGCCGACTCGGTGGCGTACAGCTTCGCCACGGCCGCGGCCTGCTTGAACTCCCGCATCGGACGGCCGGCGTCCTTGACGGCTGCGGCCTGGTAGGTCAGCGCCCGCGCGGCCTGGGCCATCACGGCCAGGTCGGCGATCTGGAACGCCACCCCCTGCTTGCGCCCGATCAGGCCTGGATGCATCCGAAGGCGAGCGCCGCGATGGCCACCCGCCCGTCGTCGAGCGGGTCGGGCCGACTCCGCCGCGGCGTCGACGCGCGGGAGGAGGTCCGCCGGCGCAAGGGTGACTCGTTCGACCTCAAGGGCTTCCACCGTGCAGCTCTTGACCTCGGCGCCCTGGGGCTCGACCCGCTGCGCGAGGCGCTCGCTCGGTTGTGAGGGTTGTCCTGGCGTCATCCTCTGAGATCCGGCTCACGGTCTTGCGCGGCGCCGGGCTGCAGCCTGAGGTCGTGGTGTCGGGGTCGACGAGTCGGCGTACGCCGCGGTGGTGCCGGACGAGCTGGTCACCACGCTCGCGACCGCGAAGGCGCGGGCGGTGGCTGACCGGCCGGAGTGCTCCGACGCGCTGGTGATCGGCTGCGATTCACTGCTCGTGCTCGACGGCGAGGCCCTCGGTAAACCGGGTACGCCGGAGAACGCCACCGCACGTTGGCAACGCATGCGCGGGGAGTCAGCCGAGCTGATGACCGGACACTGCCTCATCGATGTGCCAACCCATCGCGAGGTGACCACCGCAGCCAGCACCATGATCCACTTCGCCGACATCAGCGACGCCGAGATTGCGGCGTACGTCGCAACCGGCGAACCGCTGCACGTCGCCGGCGGGTGCACGATCGAGGGGTACGGCGGCGCCTTCGTCACCGCGATCGAGGGCGACCACTCCAACGTCCTCGGCATCTCCCTGCCGCTGCTGCGCAGGATGACCGCCCAGCTGGGCATCGCCTGGATCGACCTGTGACCCGGTGACACCGCGGACCGTCTAGCCGTAGCGGAGGAAGGCGGCCCGCCCGTCGGCGGAGCCAGGTTGGCGGCTACTTCTGGAATGCACGGTCGAAGTCGTCAGCCATCTGAGGGCTCCACTTACCGGTGAACCCGCAAGAGTTGACCGTGCCGTTCTCGCTGGCGGTCACCAGATAGCGCTCGCCCTCGGTGAACTCGACGACGTCGCTGAGTGAGATCAGCTCTCCATCCGGTGTCGCCAGCTCAACCGTCCCGGCGTCGCCACCGCGGTACCACCTGTCCACCTCGAGCAGCACGCTGTCGTCGTCGACCTCGACGGCCGTTCCGGAGAACGCCGTGGGCATATCCGCCAGGACATGTACCGAGTAGCCGACACAGGACGGGATGACGTCGGCCCCCGGTAGCGACAGCTCCATTGTCGGTCCGGCAGCAGTGGGCGCGGCGTTGTCGTCGCCGCTCACGATGGTGTAGGTGCCGAGGCCCAGGACTGCGACCGCTGCCGCAGCGGCCGCTGCCGGAACCCAACGTGGGCGGCGGATGTCGTCTTGGGTGGTGGTCGTGCTCATGGTTGCCTCCATCAGGTCCTGAACCGCGGAGTCAGCCGGTTGGTAGATGTTTGGTGACCGCGCCGGGTCGGCAGCGCGCAGGCGCCGCTCGATCTCATCTGTCATGGGCCGCTCCCTTCTCGTACCTGCTTGTGTCCGGAGGAGAGCTGAGACTTTCCGGTGTCGGTGAGCAACTCCGCAAGTCGCCTTCGGGCGCGGTGCAGCCGGATACTGATCGCGTTTGGCGTGGTGTCGAGGACGAGAGCGATCTCGGCCGGTCGCAGGTCCTCCCACGCCCACAGCCTGAGCAGCTCGCGGTCGTCGGGGGAGAGCAGCGCGAGCGCGCGGTGAAGTCCAGGGTCCGGCCAGTCGACCGCGGGGTCTTCGACTACTTGCGGTGGGTCCAGTCGAGCGATCCGCGTGAGTAGCCCGCGCTGGCGTCGAGCCGAACGTTCGGCATTGGCCAGGCAGTTGCGGGCCACGGCGTAGCACCATGGCAGTTCCCCGCCCTCGGGTACGTCGTCGAGTCGGCGCCAGATGGCCAGAAATGAGTCGGCGACGACATCGCGTGCCGTCTCGGCATCGGTACGACGAGCGGTGTACCGGCGCAGTGGCTCGCCGACGATCTCCACGATCAGCTCAAAGCGCGCGCGACGTGTCTCAGACATGGCGCTCATGATCTCAACTGTCCGGCATGGCCAGCGCTCTTTCTGGCCGCTACCGCCGCTGCGGCAACGATGAGCCTTTGGTGATCTCAATTGCCCGCCCGTCACGCCGGCGGGGGCACTACTCCACTGGCGCTGCTCACTCCACGGGCAGGCCGAGACCGCGGGCGATGAGCATCCGCTGCACCTCTGAGGTGCCCTCGCCGATCTCGAGGACCTTCGCGTCGCGGTAGAAGCGGGCAACCGGGTACTCCTCCATGAACCCGTAGCCGCCGAAGACCTGGGTGGCGATGCGGGTGGCGGTGACCGCCGACTCGGTGGCGTACAGCTTCGCCACGGCCGCGGCCTGCTTGAACTCCCGCATCGGACGGCCGGCGTCCTTGACGGC
>JALYMZ010000272.1 GCA_030773435.1 Actinomycetota bacterium
GCATCGGAGCGGCCAGCAGCCGCTTGGTCTCGCGCAGCCCCTGCGGCCGTCCCCGCAGCAGCGCCGCGGTCATTGCCGCCACCTCGTCGTCCAGGCGCTCGCCCGGTACGGCGGAGGTGACCAGCCCCAGCCGCGCCGCCTCGGCCGCGTCGAACCGCTCACCGCCGAGATACGCCAGCGCTGCGCCCCGCTGCGGCATCCGTGGCAGCGTGGTCAGCGAGATCATCGCCGGCGCGAGGCCGAGCCGGACCTCGGTGAACGCGAAGGACACGTCCTGCGCCGCAATCGCGGCGTCGCAGGCGCCGACCAGGCCGATGCCGCCGGCCCGCACGTGCCCGGCGATCCTCGCGACGACGGGCTTGTCGAGGGCGAGGACCCGCCGGAACAGCGCGATCAGCCGCCGCGCCCCCTCCTCCATGCCACCGGCCGTCGCCTCCGTCATGTCGGCGCCGGCGCAGAACGTCGTACCGGTCGCGGTCAGCACCACGACGCGGGCCTCGTCGTCGACCTCCGCCGACGACAGCGCCTGTCCGAGCTGGGACACCAGGGCCCGCGACAACGCGTTGCGGTTGGCCGGCGAGTCCAGCGTGACGGTCGCGACGCCGTCCGCGACGTCGAGGCGTACGGCGGCGGAAACAGCGGACACAGAGGCTCCCTCGCCAGGTTCGGTGGTGCCCCGAATGTATGCCTACCGGCCCCATCACCATCACCGCCGACGGCCGATAGGCTGCGCTAGCGGGTTACTCCGATGAGGGGGCGGACGATTGCACCACGCAGCCGTGGTGATCCAGGAGCAGCAGCGGTGCGGGCAGCCGCGACACCGCTGCGGTATCGGTGACCGGCCACGGTGGCTCTCGAGTCCCCCGTGATGCTCTTTCTGGCCACCGTGGCGGTGTGCTTCATCTCCGCGCTGTTTCCGGTCGTGAACGCCGAGGCGTACGTCGGAACCGTCGCTGTCGCAGCCGACGACACTGCCGTCTGGGGTCTCGCGCTAACAGCCGGCTCGGCGCAGATGGCCGGAAAGATCATCTGGTACCAGCTCGGGCGCAAGTCGCTGGACTGGCGGTGGGTCCGGGCAAAACTCGCATCGGTCAAGTGGCAGACGCGGCTGGCGAGGTGGCAGCATCGCGTCCAGGGCAAGCGAGTACCCGTGGCCGCCTTTCTCGCCGCCTCGGCGCTGCTCGGCATCCCGCCCTTCGCCGTGGTCAGCGTCCTCGCCGGTCAGCTCCGGGTGCCGTTCGCGCTGTTCGTCCTCACCGGGTTCGTCGGACGCACCTTGCGCTTCGCGGCGATCCTCGGCGGGATCTCGGCGCTGCCGCTGCCCTGAGGGTTGGCTGACAGGTCGACGGGTGCCGGCCGCGACGCGGGAGACGCCCTCAGCCGAGGTCGACCCCGATCTCGTCGAGTGAGCCGTGCAGGTCCGCGGGGTCGAGGAACACCCGGAACGCGTGCGCGCCCATCAGCTCCTCGCGGCTGTAGCCGCCGCACATCAGCCCCACCGCCAGCATCCGCGCCCGGTTCGCGGCGAGCAGGTCCCAGATCGCATCCCCGACGGCGATGCAGTGCTCCGGGCCGACACCAAGCCGGTCCGCGGCGGCGACGAAGATCTCGGGGTCGGGCTTGGCCGCCGACACGTCGGCGCTGCTGATCCACCGCGGATCCTCCGGCAGCTGCAACTTGGCCAGGTGCGACTCCGCCTCGTCCTTGGCCCCGCTGGTCGCGATGATCCACGGGACGCCGGCGTCGGTCAGCGCCGTGAGCAGCTCCCGCGAGCCTGGCAGCGGCTGCACCCAGTCCACCGACTCCTTGAAGTACTCGGTGTGCAGCTCCTCGACCTTCTTCTCCTGAGCCGGGGTCAGCGTCGTGCCGGACTCGCGGCTGACCCGCTTGGCCAGTAGTGAGCCGCTCATGCCGATCCGCTTGTGGATCCGCCAGATCGACAGGTCGACTCCCACCGCGGCGAACGCCCGCTGCCACGCGGTCACGTGCTGGTAGACGCTGTCCAGCAACGTGCCGTCGAGGTCGAAGATGAACGCCGGCGTGGAGGAGGAGGAGGAGGAGGCCATGTCTGCCGCCGTACCCACGCCCGGCGGCGTCGACGCGGACCCGTGGGAGTCAGCCGCGGTGCACGCCGTGCTCGACGCAGCGGGCGGTCCAGCCGCGTGGCAGCACCTGCACGACCATCCGGCGCCGGCACGCCGGGCAGTAGCGCGGTGGTTCCAGCACGCGTCGCTGCCGGCAGTCGTCGTGTACGCCGGTGTCGAGCCGGCCACCGCAGTGGTCGCAGAACACCGCCGTACCGTCGGTCACGCCGCACCTCCGGCCCGGGGGCTCGCCACCGGTCAGGTCGCCGCCCGCCACACCTGGTCGGCGGCCGGCTGACGACTCGCCGGACGTCACAGCGCCTTCGAGAGCTCGCCGATCGGCATCTGCAGCTCGGCGAGCAGCGCCAGGTCCTCCTCGGCCTCCCGGCCGAGCGTGGTCAGGTAGTTGCCCACGATCACCCCGTTGACGCCGCCGAGGAGGCCGTCTCGGGTTCCGAGGTCGCCGAGCGTGAGCTCCCGGCCGCCGGCGTACCGCAACACCGTGTGCGGCAGCGCCAACCGGAAAGCCGCCACGGTGCGCAACGCGTCGGCGGCCGCCATGACGGGGCGGTCGCCGAGCGGCGTACCGGGCCGGGGGTTGAGGAAGTTCAACGGCACCTCGTGCGGGTCGAGCTCGGCCAGCTGGACGGCCAGCTCGGCGCGCTGCTCCAGCGACTCCCCCATGCCGACCAGCCCACCGCAGCACAGCTGCATGCCGGAGTCCCGCACCCGCACGCAGGTGTCCCAACGCTCCTCGAAGGTGTGCGTGGTGACGACGTGCGGGAAGTAGGACCGGGCCGCCTCGAGGTTGTGGTTGTAGCGGTGCACCCCCGTCGCTACGAGCTCGTCGACCTGGCCCTGCGTCAGCATGCCGAGCGAGCAGGCGATGTTGATGTCGACCTCGGCGTGCACGGCCGCGACCGCCGCGCGGACCTGGCGCATCAGCGGCTCGTCGGGCCCGCGTACGGCCGCGACGATGCAGAACTCCGACGCACCGGTCGCCGCAGTCTGCCGCGCCGCCCGCACCAGCTCCGGGATGTCGAGCCACACCGAGCGCACGGGGGAGGAGAACACGCCGGACTGACTGCAGAAGTGGCAGTCCTCCGGGCAGCCGCCGGTCTTCAGCGACACGATGCCCTCGACCTCGACCTGCGGCCCGCACCAGCGCATCCGCACCTCGTGCGCGAGCTCGAGCAGCTCGGGCAGCCGGGCGTCGGGCAGCCGCAGCACTCCCACCAGCTGCGTCTGGTCGAGGCCGCGTCCCTCCTCGAGCACCTGCCGGCGGGCCAGGTCGAGCAGGCCGTCGTCGGTGGCCGGGGCGCGAGTCACCCGACGCAGGCTAGCGGCGTGCGTCAAGCGGTGGTACGGCGGCCGACGGCGACGGTCGCCGAGTAGCCTGCGGTCACCATGAGCACCGCCGCTGCACCCACCGCGCGGGACCCCGCAGCAGCGCTGCTCGACTTCGACCGGGCCCACCTGTGGCATCCCTACACCGCGATGACCGATCCGGTGCCGTCACGGCTGGTCCGCTCCGCGCACGGCGTACGGCTGCGGCTGGCCGACGGGCGCGAAGTGGTGGACGCGATGGCGTCGTGGTGGTGCGCCATCCACGGCTACGCGGTCGGCGAGCTCGACGCCGCGGTGCGCGCGCAGCTCGCCGACATGGCGCACGTGATGTTCGGCGGGCTGACGCACGAGCCGGCGGTGCGGCTGGGCCGCCAGCTGGTCGGCCTGACGCCGCCTGGACTGGAGCACGTGTTCTTCGCCGACTCCGGGTCGGTGGCGGTCGAGGTGGCGCTGAAGATGGCGCTGCAGGCCCAGCGCGGTCGCGGCCGGCCGGGCCGGCACCGGATGCTGGCATTGCGCGGGGGCTACCAC
>JALYMZ010000273.1 GCA_030773435.1 Actinomycetota bacterium
GAGCCGGCTTCTTCGCCGCCGCCGACGCGGCCACGGCGCCGAGCCCGGCCGGCAGCACTACCTCCAGGCGTTTGCCGCCGACCTCGACCGTCACCGCCTCCCGCCCCGCGTCTCCCCGTGCCGAGCCGGTCTCGGCGTCGAAGGGCGGGATGGTGCTGTCGAAGTCGGTCTCGATCCAGCTGGTGTGGACGGCGAAGCCACCGTCGGCCGCGACGAACGCCGGGTCGTGGACGACCGCACGGTGGAAGGGGATGACGGTGGGCATGCCCACGACGACGAACTCGGCCAACGCCCGCCGCGAGCGCTCCAGCGCCTGCTCGCGGCTCCGGCCGGTGACGACGAGCTTGGCGACAAGAGAGTCGAACGCGCCCGGCACCGTCTCGCCCTGGTCGTAGCCGCCGTCCAGGCGTACGCCCGGCCCGGACGGCGCATGCCAGCGGACCAGCGTGCCCGGCGCGGGCAGGAAGTTGCGGCCGGCGTCCTCGGCGTTGATGCGGAACTCGATCGAGTGGCCGCGCACCGGCGGGTCGTCGTAGCCGAGCTCCTCGCCCGCGGCGACGCGGAACATCTCACGCACCAGGTCGATGCCGGTGACCTCCTCGGTGACCGGGTGCTCGACCTGCAGCCGGGTGTTCACCTCGAGAAAGCTGATGGTGCCGTCCTGGCCGACGAGGAACTCGCACGTGCCGGCGCCGACGTAGCCGGCCTCGCGCAGGATCGCCTTGGACGAGTCGTAGAGGATGGCGACCTGCTGCTCGGACAGGAATGGTGCCGGCGCCTCCTCGACGAGCTTCTGGTGGCGCCGCTGCAGCGAGCAGTCTCGGGTGCTGACCACGACGACGTGGCCGTGCCGGTCGGCCAGGCACTGGGTCTCGACGTGCCGGGGCCGGTCGAGGTAGCGCTCGACGAAGCACTCGCCGCGGCCGAACGCGGCCACCGCCTCGCGGACCGCGGACTCGTACTGCGCGGCCACCTCGTCCTCGGTCCGCGCCACCTTGAGCCCGCGGCCGCCGCCGCCGAAGGCGGCCTTGATCGCGACCGGCAGCCCGTGCTCCCGCGCGAACGCCAGCACCTCGTCGACGCCGGCGACGGGGTCGGCGGTACCCGCCACCAGCGGGGCGCCGACCTTCTGCGCGATGTGACGGGCCTGGACCTTGTCGCCGAGCGCGTCGATCGCCGCCGGCGGTGGGCCGATCCACACCAGGCCGGCGTCGGTGACGGCCCGGGCGAAGCCCGAGTTCTCGGCCAGGAAGCCGTAGCCGGGGTGGACGCTGTCGGCGCCGGAGCGCCTCGCCACGTCGAGGATCTTGTCGCTGTCGAGGTAGGAGTCGGCCGGGGTGGCCCCACCCAGCGCGTACGCCTCGTCGGCCAGCCGCACGAACAGCGCCTCGCGGTCGGGCTCGGCGTACACAGCCACGCTGGCGATCCCGGCGTCCTTGCACGCCCGGACCACCCGGACGGCGATCTCCCCGCGGTTGGCGACGAGGACCTTGCCGAGGGCTCGCTGGCTGGCGGTCACGGGTGGCGCTCCTGATCTGGCGGCTGGGTCGGAGTCTAGGGCCAAACCGCGGCGGCGAGCCGGACTGGCGGGGGCCAGCGCCCCGGGTCGGGCCGACCGGTCAGAGGGGTTGACATTCGCAATCGCAAAGCGCCGAGTGTTTGCTATCGCGAATGTGCTGAAGGGAGCTGTCATGGTCACTCCGTCTCCCGGCGGGCGGCCGGTCCTCGGACCTTTCACGGCGGCGGTCCTGCTGGCGGCGGCGCTGGCGACGGACGGCTGCTCCTGGTCCTCGACAGCTCCGGCTCCATGGCGGAACCTGCGGCCGGCGGACAGACCAAGATCGCCGCCGCCAAACAGGCGCTGCGCACGGTGGTGACCCAGCTGCCGCGCAAGGCCGAGGTCGGAATGCGGGTCTACGGTGCCGAGGTGTTCTCCGGGCCTCGAGCCTGTACCGACACCCAGCTGGTCGTGCCGATCGGCCGGCTGGACCGGCCGGCGCTGCGTGCTGCGATCGCGTCGTACCGCCCGTTCGGGGAGACGCCGATCGCCTACAGCCTGCGGGCCGCGGCCGACGACCTCGGCAGTGACGGCCAGCGGACCATCCTGCTGGTCTCCGACGGCGAGGAGACCTGCGCCGCCGATCCGTGCGCGGTGGCTCGCGACATCGCCGGGCAGGGAATCGACCTCAAGATCGACGTGGTCGGGCTCGGCGTCGGTGGACGGGCCCGCGCGCAGCTGCAGTGCATCGCGGCCGCGGCCAACGGCACCTACTACGACGCCGACAGCGCCGCGGCCCTGACCTCTCACCTGGACCGGCTGGCGGTCCGGGCGCTGCGCCCGTTCGAGCTGACCGGCAAGCGGGTCACCGGCGGCGACGACGTGGCGGACTCGCCGGTGATCGGGCCGGGGCAGTACGTCGACACCATCCGCGACCGCGACCGGCCGAGGTACTACCGGATCCCGCACGCTCCGGGGTCGCGCTCCTACGTCGCAGCGACTCTCGCGCTGCCGGCCGAGGCAAGCGACTCGTTCCGGTTCCGTAGCGACGCGTTCTCGCTGCGCCTGCAGACCGAGCATGGCGACCTCTGCGCCAGCGGGCTGAGCAGCGAGGGCCACTTCGAGGACGTGGCCACCTTGGTCAGCGGGACGACGCGCTGGTCGCCGGGGCCTTTCGAGGAGGAGTGCGCGGCGGCGGACACGCTGTTGCTGGAGATCCGGAGGGGCGTGTCGGAGGTGCAGCAGGGCGTCGCGGAGGAGGTGCCGCTGGAGATCCTCGTCGTGGAGGAGCCCGAAGTCCTCAACGCCGAGGCGCTGCCGCCGGCCTTCGAGCTGGATCAGTGGACCTGGCCGCGGGAGCGGGTGCTGCCCGCCCGCGGCGAGGTGGTGGGCGGGACCAGCTTCTCCTCTGCCCCGACGCTGGGTCCCGGGTCCTACCGCAGCGACATCGTGCCGGGCGAGCTGCTCGTCTACCGGGTCCGGCTGAACTACGGCCAGCAGGCGTCGTTCCGCGTGCGGGTGGCGGCGGCGACCCCAGCGCTGCGGCGTGAGCTGGAGCGCATCGAGCCGGTGACGGGTCTACAGGTCCGGACCAGCGCGTTCGGCCCGACCCGGGAGTCGCTGGACTACGCGTTGGTGGAGGGCGCGCCCGACTACGAGTCGCGGTACGACGGTGCTCCGCTGCTGGTCGGCAGGTCCACGCCGGAGGTCCGGGTGAACAACCGGGACACCGTGGTGGACGCCACGCAGGGAGCCGCCCTGGCCGGCTACTACTACGTGGCTATCGCGCTGGAGGGCGAGGGCCACTCCGCCGTCGTACCGTTCGAGCTGCTCGTCGACGTCCACAGACGACCGTCCGGGCAGCCGGTGTACGCCGGTGCGGCGGCTCCCCAGGCGCCCGGCGACGACCCGACCGACACCCCCGACGACCCGCCCGACGGCACCCCGGAGGACTCGCCCGGTAGCACCCCCGGCGACACCCCTGGGGACACCTCCAGCGGTACCGGCGACGAGCCGGCAGGGTCCGAAGGCGATCAGTCCACGGACGCGGCCGGAGGGGCAGCGGGCGGCGGCGGAGCTCCGATCGGGCTGGTAGTGGTCGTCGCGCTCGGTGGAGCGGCGCTGTTCGGCGGCGGCCTGGTGACCCTGCTGCGGCTGTGGCGCACGTCGTGAGACCGGGACTGCCGACGCGGCGGCTGGCGACACGAACGGCCGAGGCACCGCCGGTCCGCGGGCAGACTACTGCCGTGGGAGAGCTGTTCGCCGGGCGCTACGAGCTCGTCGACCCTCTCGGGTCCGGCGGCATGGGCTCGATCTGGCGCTGTTGGGATCACCGCGCGGGCACGTACCTCGCCGCCAAGGTGCTCCGCCAGTCCGATGCGTCCTCGCTGATGCGGTTCGTACGCGAGCAGTCGTACCGGGTGCGGCACCCGCACGTGGTGACGCCACTGGGCTGGGCGGGAGAGGACGACCGCCTGCTGTTCACGATGCCGATCGTGCGCGGCGGCTCCGTGGCCACCCTGCTCGGGGACTTCGGCCGGTTGCCCAGCGGCTGGGTCGTGACGCTGGTCGACCAGCTGCTCGACGCGCTCGCCGCCGTCCACGCGATCGGGCTGGTGCACCGCGACGTCAAGTCGGCCAACCTGTTGCTGCAGCCGACCGGTCGGGCGCGGCCGCACCTGCTGCTGTCCGACTTCGGCATCGCGGCGGTGGTCGGCGAGCCTCGGCTCACCCGGGTCAGCGACGTCGTGGGCACCCCGGGCTACTTCGCCCCCGAGCAGCTGCGCGGCGCCGGACCCGACCCGAGACAAGACCTGTACGGCGTGGGGATCGTCGCCGCCGAGATGCTGACCGGCCTGTCGCCGGCCCGCGAGGTGCACGTGGGTGGGGAGGCCCCGGACGGGTGCCCGGCGGCCCTGTGGCGTCTGGCGTCCGCGCTCGCCGCCCACCACCCCGACGACCGGCCGGCGTCGGCGGACAGGGCCCGGGAGGCACTTGCCGCGGCGAGCGCGCCGCACGGCTGGCCGCCGTCGCCCGCCGGGGACGTCGAGGTGTTCGACCAGATGCCGCCGCTGCCGCCGGGCTGGAGTGCCGCCGGCCCGTGCCGGCTGACGGCTCCAGCTACGACCACCGCGCCGTCGCCCACGCGGCCGGCGGACGCCGTCCGCACGCGCTTCGCCGTTGCCGTGGTGCTCATCGTGCTCGGGATCGCGCTGATGGCGCTGGCCGCGATCCTGCTGGCCACGTCTTCCGGATGAGAGCGAGACCGTCCCCCATGACCCCGGAGCAGATCGCGCGCAACCGCGCCGTGCAGGCAGAGCTGTACGGCCAGCCCCTGAGCGACCTGTTCCGGCACCTCGCGGACGCGCTGCAGCTCAACCAGGCCGGGCTCGCCCACGTGCTGGGCCTCTCCCAGCCGATGCTGTCGCAGCTGATCAGCGCACAGCGCGTCAAGATCGGCAATCCGGCGGTGCTGCAACGGGTCCAGTCCCTCGGCGACCTGGCCGGGGAGGCCCCGGAGCTGAAGCCGGCGGACCTGCGCCGGCGGATCGCCGACGTCGCGAACGCGACCGGCGGCTGGTCGAGCACGTCACAGCCGGTGCTGCGCACCGACGCGCGCCACGTCGTGCGGGCGATCCAGGCGCTGCTGCGGTCGACCGCGTCGGCGGCGGAGCTGCAGGCGGCTGCCCGCCGACTCGAGGATGCGCACCCCGGCGTGGCGGAGTTCCTGCGGGTCTACGGCACCGGCCACGTCGACGCCGCGGCGGAGCACTACGCCCGGATCCAGGGCCTGCGGTGAGTGGCGACCGGGCCGGGGACGGCCCGACCCGCGGTCACGACTCCAGTCGCCCCAGGTCGTCGCGGCAGCGCCGCTCGACCTCATCGAGGTCGGCCAGCGTCGCGTCGATGTCCCGACGCCGCTGCTCCAGCTCGGCGCGACGAGCTCGGATCTGCTGCAGCAGGTATCGCAGCTGACCGACCTCGCCGGGCTCGGCGTCGTACATGTCGATGATGGTGGCGATCTCGTCCAGCGAGAAGCCGAGCCGGCGCCCCCGCACGATCAGCGCCACCCGCACCCGGTCGCGGCTGTCGAATACGCGCTGGGTTCCGCGCCGCTGGGGCGACAGCAGCCCGCGGTCCTCGTAGAACCGCAGCGCCCGCGGCGTGAGCCCGAACTCCGCGGCGAGGTCGCGAATCGACCACGTCGGCATGCGGCCTCCCTCGGCGAGCCGTCAGCCCGGCAGGCGGCGGCGACCTGTCGGGCCGGCGTACGCGGTAACAGGTCGACGGTTGACTGACAGCGGGGACGGCCTTACGTTGACGTAAGCGTAAGGCACCTCGCCGACGGGAGACCAGCACCGATGAGCTTCGAGCTGAGCCGGGAGCACGAGGAGTTCCGTCGCAGCGTGCGCGACTTCGCCGAGGCCGAGATCGCGCCGCACGCCGAGGGCTGGGACCGCGACCACCGCTTCCCGGTCGAGGTCGTGCAGCAGATGGGCAAGCTCGGGCTGTTCGGGCTCACCGCGCCGGAGGAGTACGGCGGCGCCGGCGGCGACTTCACCAGCCTTTGCGTGGCGATCGAGGAGATCGGCCGCGTCGACCAGTCGTTGGGCATCACCCTCGAGGCCGCGGTCGGGCTCGGCATCAACCCCATCCTCACCTTCGGCGCCGAGGAGCAGAAGCAGCGCTGGCTGCCCGACCTGGTCGCCGGACAGCGGCTGGCCGGCTTCGGCCTGACCGAGCCCGGCGCCGGGTCCGACGCCGGCGCGACCCGCACCCGGGCGGTCCTGCAGGACGGCAGCTGGGTGGTCGACGGCGCCAAGCAGTTCATCACCAACTCCGGCTCGGAGATCACCTCGCTGGTGACCGTGACCGCACGGACCGGCGAGACCGCCGACGGCAAGCCGGAGATCTCCACGATCGTCGTGCCCGCCGGCACCCCAGGTTTCGTGGTGGAGCCGGCGTACCGCAAGCTCGGCTGGCGCGCCTCCGACACCCACCCGCTGACCTTCTCCGACTGCCGTGTGCCGGAGGCCAACCTGCTCGGCACCCGAGGTCGCGGGTTCGCCCAGTTCCTCGCCACGCTCGACGACGGGCGGGTGGCCATCGCGGCGCTCGCCGTCGGAT
Organism: Actinomycetota bacterium; assembly: GCA_030773435.1. GTDB lineage: Bacteria > Actinomycetota > Actinomycetes > Propionibacteriales > Nocardioidaceae > JALYMZ01. The sequence continues at coordinate 6,626 of JALYMZ010000273.1, forward strand.
GCATCCAGGCTTGCCTCGAGCTGTCGGTGCAGTACGCCGGGGAGCGCACCACGTTCGGCGTACCGATCGGGCGCAAGCAGGGAGTGGCGTTCCAGATCGCCGACCTGGCCGTGATGGCCCAGGCCGCGCGGGCGCTGACCTACCAGGCCGCGGCCGTCAAGGACGCCGGCCGTCCGATGCGGGAGTTCAAGCAGGCCGCGGCCGTGGCGAAGCTGTACGCCACCGAGTCGGCGGTCACCGCCACCCGCATCGCCACCCAGGTCTTCGGCGGCTACGGGT
>JALYMZ010000274.1 GCA_030773435.1 Actinomycetota bacterium
CCGGCGACCGCGCTGCGGCGGCGGCGCGCCGGCCCAGCGTGCAGGTCGGCGACCCGTTCACCGAGAAGCTGCTCGTCGAGTGCACGCTGCAGCTGTTCGCCGAGGGCCTGGTCGCCGGCATCCAGGACCTCGGCGGCGCCGGGCTGTCCTGCGCGACGTCGGAGCTGGCCGGCGCCGGCGAGGGTGGCATGCACGTGTGGCTGGACCGGGTGCCGCTGCGCGACTCCTCGCTGAGCCCCGAGGAGATCCTCATGAGCGAGTCGCAGGAGCGCATGATGGCGGTCGTCGCCCCGGCCGACGTCGAGCGGTTCCTGCAGGTGTGCGCCCGGTGGGACGTGGAGGCGACCGTCATCGGCGAGGTGACCGACACCGGGCGGCTGCGGGTGGAGTGGCACGGTGAGCTGGTCGTCGACGTGCCGCCGCGCACGGTCGCCGCCGAGGGGCCGGTGTACCAGCGGCCGGTGGCCCGCCCCGCGGACCAGGACCCACTGCAGGACGACGCCGCCGAGCGGCTGCCGCGGCCCCGCTCCGGCGAGGAGCTGCGGGCCACCGTGCTGCGGCTGGCCGCCGCGCCGAACCTGTGCGACCGGTCGTGGGTCACCGACCAGTACGACCGCTACGTGCTCGGCAACACCGTCCTGGCCGCACCGGACGACGCCGGCGTGGTCCGCGTCGACGAGCGGACCGGGCTCGGGGTCGCCGTCTCCACCGACGGCAACGGGAGGTTCACCCGGCTCGACCCCTACGCCGGCGCACAGCTGGCGCTGGCGGAGTCCTACCGCAACGTCGCCACCTGCGGCGCCCGGCCGCTGGCCGTCACCGACTGCCTGAACTTCGGCTCGCCGGACGACCCCGCGGTGATGTGGCAGTTCGCGCAGGCCACCGCCGGGCTGGCCGACGGCTGCGCCGCACTGGGGATCCCGGTCACCGGCGGCAACGTGTCGTTCTACAACCAGACCGGTGCGACCGCGATCCTGCCCACCCCGGTGGTCGGCGTGCTCGGCGTCGTCGAGGACGTGACCCGTCGTACGACATCGGGGTTCCGCGGAGCCGGGGAGCAGGTCTACCTGCTCGGCAGCACCCGCGAGGAGCTGTCCGGCTCCGAGTGGGCGCACGTCGTCCACGGCCACCTCGGCGGCCGGCCCCCGATCGCCGACCTCGCCGCCGAACGCGACCTGGCCGACATCCTTGTCACGGCCTGCCTGGAGGGCCTGGTGAGCGCCGCGCACGACCTGTCCGACGGCGGGCTGGCGCAGGCGCTGGTCGAGTCGTGCCTGCGGCACGGCGTCGGGTGCCGACTGTCGCTGCCCGCGGACGTCGACCCGTTCGTCGCGCTGTTCAGCGAGTCGAGCGCCCGGGCGGTGGTCGCGGTGCCGGAAGGCGCGCAGCGACGGTTCCGGGAGCTGTGTACGGCGCGGCGGTTCCCGCACGCCCGGATCGGGGTGGTCGGCGGCGACGCGATCGACGTACCCGAGCTGTTCACGCTGCCGCTGGACGAGCTGCGCACGGCCTGGTCGGGGACCCTGCCCGCCCTGTTCGAGGACTGACTACTTCGGTGGCTCGCCGGCGCCGAAGACGTCCTGATCTTCTCCTTGGCCTGGTGCGCCATGCCGCTGGGTCTGCGCCGTCTTCGCCGCATCGCGGCAGAGCGGTACCCGGGCGGGATCCGGCCCTGCAGGCCCACAGGCTGGTACCGCCGCCCCTGAGGAGGGAGGAGGGGCGGGTGCCCTGCGCAGCCGCCCCTCACCCCTCCAACTCCCCTCCTGGCGAGCCCGGAACCGGACACCAGCCCCCGACGTCTCGCCGGCCCCCGAGCCCGGCGAGACCGGCGAGCGCGCGTCCCCGGTCCCGCGCGATGCTCGCCGCTGCTGCTATGACGCAGCGAAGGTCGGTCCGGTTGCGCGCACGGTCACGACTGCTCGCGCCCGTAGGGTGGTCGGGTGCCGGCGCGTCTTCGTCCTGCTCCCGCTGTCGACGTGGCGGGGGCGTGGTCGGTGGTGCGGCGACAGCGCGGAGCCGGCGATGACGCCGAGACCGAGGCGGCGATGCGGCTGCTGACCAAGCACTACCTGGCCGTGTTGGCCGCGCGGGCGCCGGGCCACAGCGTCGAGGTGCGCGTCCCGCCGTACGCCGTGGTGCAGTGCCTCGGCGGCAGCCGCCACACGCGTGGCACCCCGCCGGCCGTGGTGGAGACCGACGGGGTGACCTGGCTGGCGCTGGCCTGCGGCGAACTGTCCTGGACCGCCGCGGTCGACAGCGGCCGGGTGCAGGCTTCCGGTGAGCGCTCCGACCTGGGTCCGCTGCTGCCGTTGACGTGACCGCAGCGGACCCGGTCGGCGGCCCTCAGAACGCGCCGACGTTGAGCAGGCGCTCCTTGGTGCCGTCGGGGTCGTCGGAGGCGTTCCAGTCGGTGGTACCGGCCGACTGCAGGGCCGACTTCACCGTGGACGGGGACGCCCCCGGGTGCGTCGCGAGGTACAGCGCGGCGCCACCGGCGACGTGCGGGCTCGCCATCGACGTGCCCGAGATGGTGTTGTAGCCGCCGCCCTTCCAGGTCGAGTTGATGCAGACGCCGGGGGCGATCAGGTCGATGTCGGCGCCGTGGTTCGAGAAGTTGGCGAACGTGTCGTCGACGTCGCTGCGGCAGGTCGGCGCTGCGCCGCCTCCGGGCAGCCCGTCGAAGTCGGCCAGCGCGCTGACGGTGATCACCTCGTCGTACGCCGCTGGGACGTGCCGCGCGGCGTCCTCGGCGCTGTTCCCGGCCGCCACGGCGTACGTGACTCCGGCGGCCACCGAGTTGCAGATGGCCTGGTGCATGGCGTCGTTGTTGCTGCGGCCGCAGTTGCCGTCGTCGCTGCCGGAGCCGCCGAGGCTCATGTTCGCGACCTCGATCTTGTCGGCGTTGGCGGTGACGTAGTCGATGCCGCAGATGATGTCCGAGAAGGACCCGCTGCCGTTGGCGTTGAGCACCCGGACCGGCCACACGCGCGCGCCCGGCGCGACGCCGACGACGCCGTTCGTGTCGTCGATCGCGCCGACTGTCCCGGCGACGTGGGTGCCGTGGCCGTTGCCGTCGTCGGCGGAGCGGCCGGTGGAACAGTTCTTCGCGCCGGTGCGGTAGACATTGAGGTCGGGGTGGTCGAGGTCGATACCGGTGTCGATGACGGCGACGTCGACGTCGACGCGCTGGTCGACCCCGTCGATCCGCGCGGTCGTGCTGAGCTCGGCGTCGACCCGGTTGATGCCGGTCGGCAGCGACTGTGCCGTGGTGGTGGCGGTACCGTCGCGCTGCACCCATGCCACCCGCGGGTCCTGGGCGAGCCGCGCGGCGACCGCGTCGCTCATCCGGGCGGCGTAGCCCTTCAGCGCCGCATGGTAGACGTGGCCGACCTCGGCACCCAGCCCGCGGGCCCTGTCGGCGCCGCGGCTCGCGCTGGCGTCGTCGTGGAGGACGACGATGTAGCGGCCGGCCCGCTCGGTCGCTCGGTCGGCGGACACGTCGGAGGCTTGGGTGGGCGCGGCCAGCATGGTCGTCGCGGCGGCTGCGGTGGCAGCCATCGTGAGCGCGGCCCTGGTAATGCCTGGTCTCACGGGTCTCACCTTTCGGTCGGTCGTCTCCCCGGGACGACGGGGCGATTGCACAACGTGTTGCAACTTCTACCCATCGCGAAGGACCTGTTAACCCCGTCACCGCCCCGCCCGGTCGCCGAGCCCTACGATGGCCGCCATGCCTGCCGACCTGCATGCCGCCGTCGATCGGGTGCTGCCCGGTGTGCGCGCCGACCTCGAGCGGCTGGTCCGGATCGCGTCGGTCAGCGCAGATCCAGCCCGTGTCGCCGACGTACGCCGGTCCGCCGACGCCACCGCGGAGCTGTTCCGCGGCGTCGGCCTCCCCGACGTACAGG
>JALYMZ010000275.1 GCA_030773435.1 Actinomycetota bacterium
CCGGCGTGCCGCGCGGCCAACGCCCGGGCGCGCTCCGAGTCCGGCCCCGGCGGCTCCACGAACACCGCCGCTCGGTAGTAGCGCAGCTCCTCGATGCTCTCGCGGATGTCGGCGAGGGCCCGGTGGCTGCCGCTCTTCTGCGGGCTGGCGTAGTACACGCGCGGATACCAGCGGCGGACCAGTTCCTTGATCGACGACACGTCCACGATGCGGTAGTGCAGCAGCGCGTCGATCCGCGGCATGTCGCGGGCCAGGAACGCTCGGTCGGTGGCCACCGAGTTGCCCGCCAGCGGCGCCCGCCAGCCCGCGGGCACCTGCGCGCTCACGTAGTCGAGCACCTGCTGCTCGGCTTCCGCCAGCGTCAGCCCCGCGTCGAGCAGGTCGAGCAGCCCGGAGGCCGTGTGCATGGCGCGGACCACGTCGCTCATCTGCTCGAGCGCGGCGGCCGACGGCTTCACCACGACGTCGACACCGTCGCCGAGCACGTTCAGCTCGAAGTCGGTGACCAGCACGGCGACCTCGACCAGCGCGTCGACGCCGAGGTCGAGCCCGGTCATCTCGCAGTCGATCCACACCAGGCGGTCGTTCACAGGTCACCACCATAGATGCTGTATGCCGTGACCCGACCCGTGCGCGACCTGGTCCCGTTTCGGCAGGCGCTGCGCACGTGGTTCGCCATCTCGCTGCAGACCTTCGGCGGCCCGGCCGGGCAGATCGCGGTGATGCAGCGCACGCTGGTCGACGAGAAGCGCTGGGTCGGGCAGCAGCGCTTCCTGCACGCACTGAACTACTGCATGCTGCTGCCCGGACCGGAGGCGCAGCAGCTGGCCATCTACACCGGCTGGTTGCTCAACGGGGTCCGCGGCGGGCTGGCCGCCGGGATCCTCTTCGTGCTGCCCGGTGTCGTCGCGCTGCTGGTGCTGGCGGCGCTCTACGTCGCGTACGGCGAGACGCGGTGGGTGGCCGGGGTGTTCGCCGGACTGGCGCCCGCCGTACTCGTCATCGTCGCGCACGCGCTGACCCGGGTCGGTCGCCACGCCCTCGGGCATCCGGTCTACCTCACCGTCGCCGCCGCGGCGTTCGTGGCTCTGTTCGTCTTCGCTGTGCCGTTCCCCGTGGTGGTGGCCGGGGCGGCGCTGGCCGGGTGGCTCATCGGTCGCTGGCGGGCGACACCGGCGCCGGCCGCGGTGGAACCGGCCGGCGCAGCAGCGGACGATCAGCACCGCCCGGCGCCGCTGCTGCCCGACGACGAGCTGCGCCACGAGGCACCCACGCCCGGGCGCTTCTGGCGGGTGCTCGGCGTCGGCCTGCTGGCCTGGGGGGCGCCGATGGCCGTGACCGTCTGGCTCACCGGCACCGGCAGCGTGTTCACCCAGCAGGGGCTGTTTTTCTCCGGCGCGGCCCTGGTGACCTTCGGCGGCGCCTACGCCGTCCTGGCCTACGTCGCCCAGCAGGCGGTCGAGGTCTACGGCTGGCTGGGGCCGGGAGAGATGGTGCGCGGCCTCGCGCTCGCCGAGACCACGCCGGGCCCGCTGATCATGGTCGTGCAGTTCGTGGCGTTCGTCGGCGCCTACCGCGACCCCGGCGGGCTCGACCCCTGGCTGGCTGCCGTCGTCGGTGCGTTGCTGACCACGTGGGTCACCTTCGTCCCGGGCTTCGTGCTGATCTTCCTCGGCGCGCCGTACGTCGAGCGGCTGCGCGCCAACCGGACGCTGTCGGCGGCACTGCGCGGCATCACCGCGGCCGTGGTGGGTGTCATCGCCAACCTCGCGGCGTACTTCGCGGTGCACACCCTCTTCACCGACACCGTCCGCCTGGACGCATCGGTCCTGGCCGTGGAGTTGCCGGTGCCGGCCACGCTGCGTCCGGTCGCGGTGGCGGTGACCGCACTCGCGGCCTGGCTGCTCCTGGCCCGGCGCTGGTCGGTGCTGCGCACGCTCGGTGTCTGCGCACTGGCCGGGCTGCTGCTGTCCCTCGCCACCGCTTGACGCGGGGGCGGGGCCCGGTCAGCTGCGCAGGTACGAGGCGCCGTTGACGTCGATGATTGTGCCGCTGGTGAACCGTGCCTCCTCCGACGCGAGCCAGAGCACCGCCGCCGCGACCTCCTCCGGCCGGGCGACCCGCCCGAACGGCGACTGCGCGCGCACCCGGTCGCCGGCGTCGCCGTCGAGGGTCGGCCGGGCCATCTCGGTCTGCACGAACCCCGGCGCGACGGTGCCCACGGAGATGCCGTGCGGTGCCAGCGCCACCGCCATCGACTGGCCGAAGGCGTTCAGTCCCGCCTTCGACGCGCCGTACGCCGGGCAGTCCGGCTCACCGCGGAACGCCCCGCGGCTGGAGACGTTCACCACGGCCCCACCGCCCGACGCGAGAAGATGCGGTACGGCGCAGTACGTGGCATGAGCGGCACCGAGCAGGTTCACCGCCAGCGTCCGCGACCACGCCGCCTGCCAATCCTCCCACGACGTGCTCATCGGTGGGTGGGCGGTGAAGATGCCGGCGTTGTTCACCAGCACGTCCAGCCCGCCCAGCCCCGCGGCCGCCGCGTCGACCGCACGGCGCACCGCGTCGGCGTCGGCAAGGTCCGCCTGCACGCTGAGGTGCCCGGCACCGGCCAGCGTGGCGAGCGTCCCCGCGGCCCCCTCCGCGGAACTGCCGTAGTGGACGGCGACCCGGTCCCCGGCGGCGGCGAACGCCTGCGCGACCGCACGGCCGATGCCTCGTGACCCGCCGGTGACGAGGACCGCACGGCTCACCGGCACGCCTCCGCGACGGCGTCGAGCAGCCGGTCGACGTCGGAGTCGTCGGTGTACGGCGCCAGCCCCGCGCGCAGCGCGCCGGCGTCGCCCAGCCCCATCCAGCGGGCCGCCTCGACGGCGTAGAAGCTACCCGCCGGAGCGTT
>JALYMZ010000276.1 GCA_030773435.1 Actinomycetota bacterium
GCCGTGACCCGGCCCGGGTGGCGCCGGTAGCCTCGTGGCCCCATGGCCCGCGTCGCGACCGCCGTCGCCGCGCTCGCGCTCGTCCCCGTGCTCGGGGTGAGCACCAGCGCCTGTCTGGCCACGCCGAGCGCCGAGGACCTCGTGGCCACCGGGACCATCCGGACCACGATCCGCGACGAGGACGCGCTGGCGGCGCTGCGGAACTACGTGGCGGCGGTCAACACCGCGCTCGCCCGCCGAGGGCTCGAGGACCTGCAGACGATGACCGACCCCCGCTGTCCGTGCGTGGCGTTGATCGAGCACATCCGGGAGCGGCTCGCCGACGGCGGTGCCTTGGAGGGCGCGCGTTTCCGCGCCGGCGACCTCAGCGTGGTGGAGGTGGCCAGCCCGCTCGCGCGCGTGCAGGCGCGCATCGCCGTCAGCGGGTACGACGTCCGCAGCGCCGACGGGCTGGTGGTACGCCGGGAACCCGCGCGTGAGTTCACCGCCGTCTACACCCTGCGCAGGGTCGGCGACGACTGGACCGTGCTGGATGTGGAACGCGCGCCACCGACACCGGAGTGAAAGCAGCGGTCGGGGAGGGCGAACGGGGACGTACCGGCGGCGGCCGGGCTCAGACCCGGCGCAGCACGGCGACCACCTTGCCGAGGACGGTGGCGGCGGTGCCCTCGATCGGCTCGTAGGCGTCGTTGTGGGGGAGCAGCCAGACCTGACCGCCCTTGCGCTGCAGCGTCTTGACCGTCGCCTCGCCGTCGATCATCGCGGCGACGATCTCCCCGTTCTCGGCGGTCGGCTGCTGACGCACCACCGCATAGTCGCCGTCGCAGATGGCCGCGTCGATCATGGAGTCGCCGCGGACCTCGACCATGAACAGGGTGCCCTCGCCGACCAGAGTCTTCGGCAGCGGCATGACCTCCTCGACATGCTCCTCGGCGAGGATCGGCCCGCCGGCGGCGATGCGTCCCACCACCGGCACGTAGGTCGCGGTCGGACGCACGTCGCCGATGCCGGTCTCATCGACGCCGTCGTCGACCACCACGGCGGCGCTCGCGCCTGCGGCCGTCGCCGGGACGGCAGCGGTGGCGGCCGGTGCCGGGGGGGTGCCGCGCTCCTTGGCCGCGCCGCTGTCGGGATGCAGGACCTCGAGGGCGCGGGGCCGGTTCGGGTCACGGCGGATGAAGCCCTTGGTCTGCAGCGCCCGCAGCTGGTGCGACACGCTCGAGGAGCTGGTCAGCCCGACCGCGTCGCCGATCTCCCGCATGCTGGGCGGGTAGCCGCGCCGGGTCACCGAGTCGCGGATCACGTCGAGCACCCGGCGCTGCCGCGGGGTCAGTCCGGCCGCGTCGGGCGGCCCGTCGGGCAGCTCACGCAACGTCGCCGGGGTGTGCTTCGTGGGGGGCATGCCGTCACCGTCCTCGTCGTGGCCGACCCTGCTGCGACCCGCTGCCGACGGTAGAGCACCGCACCGACCGGATCAAACACCTGTTCGACCGTGTCGTGGGGCGGTGTCGGCGTACCGGCGTGAGCGGGCTGCTGGCGGACAGGACTGCGGCCGGCCGTCTCGACCAAGCTGCGCTCTCGTTGGCCACGCCGCTCGAACCTTGTTTCGAACAATGCAGTGCTCTGTCGGTCGTCCGGCGTATCCTCGAAAGTGCGTTCGAAACTGTCATGTGATCGAGGAGCCGCCGCGCGGTGTCGGTGCTGCTCGGTAGACACGGTGCGACGTGAAGAAGTGTGGCAGGGGCCGGTACGACCAGGCCCGAACGACGGAGGGTTGCAGACAATGAGCACGAACGGAATCGACGCGATGACCAGCGCAGCGCCGGTACGCCTGACCCGGCGTGGCCGGCTGACGGTGTTCGCCCTGTTCTTGGCCGGGACGCTGAGCCTGCTCACCCTGCTGGCCGGTGAGCGCGCGGTGGGCAGCGGAGCGCCGACGGACCCGGTGCCGGTGCGGGTGGTGCACGTGCAGGCCGGCGACACGTTGTGGGGCATCGCCCAGGAGTTCAGGCCGGGTGTCGACCCGCGGGAGGTGATGCTGCAGATTGAGCGGCTCAACCCGCAGGTCGCTGACGGACTGCGGGTCGGGGAGCGGCTCGTGGTGCCGTCGGCGTGGGGTCGTGAGCCGTAGCACTCGCCGGTCGCCCGTCGGCGTGGCTTGGTGAGCCGTAGCACTCGCCGGTCGCCCGCCGGCGTGGCTTGGTGAGCCGTAGCACTCGCCGGTCGCCCGTCGCCCGTGGCTTGGTGACCCGTAGCACTCGCCGGTCGCCCGTCGCCCGACCTCCGCCGTACACCTGAGGGCCTGGCGGTTGCCCGAGAGTCGGCCTGGGCACCTAGCCCCGGACGGGCTCGAGGGGGCTGGAGGAGCGGCGACATGAGGCTACTGGTGCTCGCGGGCGACCGGAGGTCGCCGTGCTGACGGTCGGGGTCGAGGAGGAGCTCCTGGTCGTCGACCGGAACATCGGGACGCCGGCACCGGCAGCCGAGGACCTCGTGAAGGGTCTCGACGTCGGCGCGGCCGGTGCGGTCGCGGTGGAGCTGACCCGGCCGCAGTTCGAGACCAACTCGCGGGCCTGCACGTCGCTGACCGACCTGCGCCGCAACCTGCTCGACCTGCGTGCCGCCGCGGTGCGGGAGGCTGCCCGACGCGAT
>JALYMZ010000277.1 GCA_030773435.1 Actinomycetota bacterium
CGAGGGGAGGGTGTCGCCGGTTGAGATGATGGGGCATGCCGCGAAACTTCATTCGTGCCGATGACGTCGATCAGTCGTTTTTGATGCCTCCGGATGTGCGGGAGTGGCTGCCTGAGGGTGAACTGGCGTGGTGTGTGCGTGATGTGGTGGAGACGCTTGACCTGACCGTTTTCTACAACGCCTATCGGGCAAATGGCCAGGGGCGGGCGGCGTTCCATCCGGCGATGATGGTTGCGGTATTGCTCTACGCGCACGCGGTGGGGGTGCGGTCGTCGCGGCAGATCGAACGGTTGTGCAGAAGAGACGTCGCCTTTCGGGTGCTGGCGGGCAACCTGGCTCCGGATCACGCCACGCTCGCGCGGTTTGTTGTGCGGCATCGTGACGGGCTGACCGGGTTGTTCGCCCAGGCGCTGCGGCTGTGTGCCGAGGCGGGGATGGTGCGGTTGGGCGAGATTGCGATCGACGGTACGAAGATCGCCGCGAACGCTGCCTACGACCGCAATCACAGCGAGGCGGCGTTGCGACACCAGGTGGCCGAGACGGAGGCCAGGCTGAAGGAACAGGCCGGGGATCTGCTCGGCGAGCAGATCGCAACCGATGCCGCCGAGGACACGTTGTTCGGCACCGACCAGCGCGGCGACGAGCTGCCGAACGAGCTGCGGCGGCAGCAGGAGCGGCTGGCTCGGCTGCGGGCCGCCCGGGATCGGCTGGCCGCCGAGCGCGCTGCGGTGCATCAGGAACATGAGGCGAAGAAGGAGGCCTGGCGGGCCCGTAAGGAGGCCGGGGTGCGGCATGCCGGCCGCAAGCCGTCGGAGTCACCGCCGGCCACCTCGGTGCAGCCAAGGGGTAATCGGCCGCGGGCGAACACCACCGACCCAGACTCTCGGATGATGCAGGTCGGACGGGCGTTGCTGCCCGGCTACAACGCCCAGGCGGCAGTCACCAACACGCAGGTGATCGTCGGGGCGCACCTGACGAACCAGGCCAGCGACAAACCGCTGCTGCACGAGGTGCTCGACGCTACTCGCGCGCAGTTGCAAAGCGCGGGCATCGACCCGGTGTTGTCCACGGTGCTGGCCGACACCGGATATGCCGGCGAGGACGTCTTCGCCCGCGGCGAGGCCGCCGGGCTGCACCTGTTGATCCCCATCCCAGACGGCCGCCGCAAGGCCGGCGAAAACGCCAGGACCGGCGCCGCACGGGACCTGACCAGGTATCCAGCCACCGCGCGTGCACAAGCGAAGCTGGCTACCCGCCAAGGGCAGTGGCATTACGCGCGACGACGAGAAACCGTCGAGCCGGTATTCGCCCAGATCAAGGATCGGCAAGGCTTGCGACAATTCTCCCGTCGAGGACTGGCGAACGTTGAAGCCGAATGGACCCTCGCCTGCACCGCGCACAACATACGCAAGTTCCACACACACCGACAGGCCAGGCGACCCTAGACCCGCCGGTAAACACAGCCTTCGGCGGAACGGTCAAACGGTGGCTCAGCCCAGTAGCAGCGGCCATGACCAAGACGGCCAACCGCCCCAATCGAAGGCTCAACGAAAGCAAGGACACCACGCCGCGCCAGGATGTCTGTGCGACAGGCTCATTCCGTGGACAACGTCCATCGGGGGCGCGGGTACGACAGCCCTATGCGTTCGGGGCGCGGGCGCGTTCTCACAGCGCCACGCCGGTCCGGCTCGGCGGTCACGACTCCGGGCGAAGGGCGGCGTCGAGAGCTGCCTGCGCGGTGGGGGTGAACGCGACCAGCCGAGCCTCGCGCGCCGCCGTGGGCGTCGAGCGCAGTGCGCGTACGGCGATCCGGGCCGCCTCGTCGGCGTCCCAGCCGTAGACCCCGGCCGACACCAGCGGGAACGCCAGTGTCGCCGCGCCGAGCTCGTCGGCGACGATGAGGGCATTGCGGTAGCACGACACGAGCAACTGCGGGTCTGTCTCGCCCGCGTGCCGGTTCGGGCCGACCACGTGGATCACCCAGCGGCACGGCAACCGGCCCGCCGGCGTCCACCCGGCCGACCCGGTCTCCAGTCCGTGCGGGAAGCGCCGCACGCATTCCCGAAGCAGCTCCGGACCGGCCCCCCGGTGGATCGCCCCGTCGACCCCACCACCGCCGCGCATTGCCCGGCTCGCGGCATTGACGATCGCGTCGACCTGCTGCTCAGTAATGTCCCCCCGGACGACGGTGATGTTCATCAGACAACCCTCCGCACATTCACCCCGGCCACCCCGGCAGCAGCGTCGCCACCATGCACATCCCGCTCACCGCGGCCAGCAACACTGCGGCGGGCAGCAAGCAGGCTCGAATGATGTGAGGAAACGCGTCCGTGGCACTCACCGCGCCGGCGCCGACCAGGACAACCACGGGAGCGAGGCTGTTACCGACGTTGCCGCCCGCGGTCTGAGCCGCCACAAGGATGACCGGCTCCACATGGAGCAGCTCGGCGACATGGGCCTGGAAGGAAGCGAGCAGCGCATTCGACGATGTCGTGGAGCCGGTCATGAACGACCCCACAGCACCCAGCAGTGGGCCCACGGCCGGATAGACGCTTCCGGCGACCTCTGCCGATCCGCGTGCGAGCACCGACACCATGCCGGCGTCGACCAGCACCGTCGCCAGGCAGGCCAGGAGCACGATCGAATAGGATGACTTGGGCAGTGCGCTGATCCAGGCACGCACGAGGCCCTTGGACTTCGGCCCACGCCAGAGCCCCCAGAGCCGGAAGGTGAGGTAGCCCAGGATGGAGGCCAGCGTGATGTAGGTGCCGGGGTGTGCCAGCACCTCCAGCGTGCTGTAGTCGCTGACCGCTGGATTGACCCAGCCCAATCCGGTCTTGGTCTCGGTGAAGCTCGGGGCGAGGGTCAGCCGAGAGGTCACCCACTCCCGGGACGCGGGGAACAGGAAGACGGGGAGAGCGACAACGAGCAGGTAGACGTACGGGGCCAGGAGCAGAGGCGCCCACCGCGGGTTCTGCTCGGTCTCGTCGGGCTCTCGCGGCGACCGACCGGCGTCCACCTCCGAGGGTCGGCCCCCGCGACCCTGCACTGGTCCGCTTGCCGTGGCCGCGGAGGCACCGACTCGCACATGGTTCCGGCGGTTCCTGCCCCGGACCACGGCGAGGACGGAGACGAGGAGGAACCCGACGCTGGCCGAGGCCAGGGTCGCGATGGCCGGAACGAGGACAGCGACGGCGACGAGGGTCGCCGCCATCGGAATCCCCACGGGCAGGAGCACCCCGAGCCCCTCCCGCAGTCCGGCGAGGCCGCCGTCGAACACGAGCACGAGCGCTCCAGCCAACACACAGTTGACCGCCAGGAAAAGAGCGCTGTACGCCGCCAGCACCGGCTGCTCCGAGGATGTGAGGCCCGCGGTCAGAGACGCCATGTAGAACGACGAACCCATGGACCCGAACGTGACGGACCAGTGGTAGCCGATGAGGGGGTAGGCCACGGCGCGGGCCGGACCCCACCCCATCGCCACCAACAACGGTGCGGTCACCGCGATGGGCGTACCGAACCCGGCGACGCCCTGGATGAACGACGGAAACACCCAGGCGACGATGAGCAGGTTCTCGCGACGGCGCGGGAGGACCGACGTGAAGAGCCGGCCCAGCCGCTCCAGGCCGCCCACCGAGGCCACCCGGTACAGCAGCAGCGCCGGCCAGACCACGAGCAGGATCCACAGGGCCAGCCAGAGCCCCTTGCCGAGCGCCACCCCGAGCACGGCCGCACCGGCTTCGAAGACGGTCGCCGCCAGGACTGCCGCGAGGGCCAGACTCAGCACCGCCGGGATGACCGCGCCGAACCGCCCCCACAGCACGAGAGCGAAGAGCAACAGCACCGGGGCGCTTGCGGCCAGCGCGAGTCCACCCCCCAGCGGTGGGCCGTTCATTCGCCCGGCGCGGCCTGCGCCAAATAGGCGAGCCTGGTGCCCTCCGTGTGGACCCACATCATGTCGGCGGCCTTCTGCCGGTCGTTCTCGGCGATCGCGTCGACGAGGTCGGTGTGCTCCCGCCACGAGTCGGGCCCACGGGTGACTACCACGGGGCTGAAGTACCAGCGAAGACGTTTGTCCAGGAACCCGAGGATCTCGGCGAGAACCTGGTTCCCGGAGAGGGCCACCACCTCGGCGTGGAACTTGGAGTTGGCGGTGAGGAGCGCGGCCTCGTCCCGGGCCTCCAAGGCCGCCCACCCGACCTCGAGCAGCGCCTTCAGCGAGGGGACGCTCTCTGGCGTCGTCCGCCTCGCCGCCAGGCGGGCGGACTCGATCTCCAGCAGGCGGCGGACCTGGAAGAACTGGTCGCCCTCCTCGGCCGTCTGCCGCCGCACGTAGGCACCCTGCCGAGGCCGTAGCTCAACCCATCCCGCGCGGCTCAGCCCGTTGAGCGCCTCACGGACCGGATTGCGGCTGACCCCCAGCCGCTCGGCCAGGTCTCCCTCGGTCAGCCTGCGACCGGGTTCCAGCACGCCCTCGATGATCAGCTTCTCCAGAGCGTCGTACACCTGGTCACGCAGTGGAGGAGACTGCTGCAACGCAACGATCGGGTCGGGGTCGCTCATCGGCCCACCGCGTATCCCTGCGTGCTCCGGGGGTCGGCGCCGGCGCTGAGCTGCCCATCGTCCGCCTCCCGTCCGGCTGCGCACAGGCGCCCCAGCGACCAGTCGGCCTCCACGACAACCTCGTGACCGCGGGACTCCAGTTCGGCGACCACGTCCGGGGGGAATCGGCCCTCGAGATGGATCCTTCCCGGGGCGGCCTCCCGGGGATAGAAGGAGCTCGGGAAGTGGGTGGTGTGGAACATCGGCGCGTCGATGGCCGCTTGGAGGTCCAGGCCGAAGTGGACGTGGGCAAGGAAGAACACCAGCGACCACTGGTCCTGGGTGTCACCTCCCGGGGTGCCGAAGGCCAGGGCCGGCTTTCCGTCCCGCAGCGCCAGGCTGGGGGTGAGCGTGGTCCGTGGCCTCTTGCCGCCCGCCAGCGAGTTGGGTAGGCCCGGCTGGAGCCAGAACATCTGCGCGCGCGTGCCGAGCCCGAAGCCCAGCCCCGGCACCACGGGGGAGCTCTGCAGCCAGCCCCCGCTCGGCGTGGCCGATACCATGTTGCCGTGCCGGTCCACGACGTCTAGGTGGCAGGTGTCGCCCTCATCCGGTCCCACGCCGTGGCCGGCGCCGGCCGGGGACAGCCGGCGCGCGTCCTGGAGTCGGGCAACGGTCGGCTCGCCTACGCCCACAGCCGAACGCCGGCCGTCGCTGCTCGTCCTGGGCAGCCGAGGCTCCCGGCCGCCGACAGTGCCCGGGCGCAGCTCATGCGAGGCGGAGGGTCCGATAAGGGTACGGCGTTGAGCGACGTATTCGAGGTCGAGGAGCCCGGCGAGCGGTACGTCGACGAAGCGCGGATCGCCGTACCACGCCTCCCGGTCGGCGAAAGCCAGCTTGGCCGACTCCACGACGGTGTGCACGAAGTCAGGGCTGTTGTGCCCCATCGCCTCGAGGTCGAAGCCCTGCAGCAGGGACAGCTGCTGCAGGAAGACCGGCCCCTGGCCCCACGGAGCGGTCTTGCAGACGGTGTAGCCGTGGTAGTCCAGTCGGGTCGGGTCCTCCAGGTCGGCCTGGTACCCGGTGAGGTCCTCGGCGGTCAGCAACCCGCCGTGCCGGCTCCCCGAGGAGTCCACGACGCTGGCCTTCTCCAGGTAGCCGTCGATGGCCTCGGCGACGAACCCCCGGTAGAAGGCGCGTCGGGCCGCGTCAATCTGCCCGTCCCGGTCGTCGGTGGCGGCCTCCGCCTCGGCCATGATGCGCTGGTAGGTGCGTGCCAGGTCGGGATTGCGGAAGAGGGTGCCCGGTCGCGGCGGGCCGTCGCCGCTCAGGTAGACGCGAGCCGATTCCTGCCACTCCTCGCGGAACAGCTGCTCCACGGAGCGGATGGTCGCGGTGATCCGCGGCACGACCGGATACCCGTGCTCGGCGTACCCGATGGCGTAGGACATGACCTCCCCGAGCCGCAGCGTGCCGTACTCGGCGAGCAGGCGCATCCAGGCGTCGAAGGCCCCCGGCACGCAGGCCGGGAGCAGACCTGTGCCAGGCACCAGGTCGAGGCCGAGTTCACGGAAGTGCTCGATGCTGGCTGCCGCCGGCGCCGGTCCCTGACCGTTGAGGACCTGCGCGTGGCCGGCCGAGGCGGCGTGGAAGATGATCGGCACCTCCCCGCCCGGCCCGTTGAGGTGCGGCTCGACGACCTGCAGCACCAGTCCCGTGGCAACCGCGGCGTCGAAGGCGTTCCCGCCCCGCTCCAGGAGGGCCATGCCTGCACTGGAGGCGAGCCAGTGTGTGGACGCGACCATGCCGTAGGTCCCTCGGAGCTCAGGCCTGGTGGTGATCATCCCACTCCTTTCCCCCGACCTGCACGATGTCGGGCGCCTGCCCGTCGTCGGAGACCAGGTGGCACGCCACCCAGTGCGAGCCACCGCCTACGCGGCGGAGGACCGGCTCCTCCACCTTGTTGCGCGGCTCCACGACGGGACACCTGGTGTGGAAGTTGCACCCCGTGGGAGGGGCCAGCGGGCTCGGTATGTCGCCCGGAAGCAGCACGCGCTTGCGGTGCCGCTGCGCCTCGGGGTCCGGCAGCAGTACGGCGGACAGCAGCGCCTGCGTGTACGGGTGCTTGGGGGAGCTGAAGAGCTCCTCGCGTGAGGCCAGCTCGGCGATCTTCCCGAGGTACATGACCGCTACCCGGTCGCTGATGAACTCGACCGCCGACAGTGAGTGGGTGATGAACAAGCACGAGAATCCCATCTCCTGCTGCAGATCCATCAGCAGGTTGATGATGGATGCCTGCACCGACACGTCGAGCGCGGACACCGGCTCGTCTGCGATCACCAGGCTGGGCCTGAGCACCAGCGCCCTCGCCAGACCGACCCGCTGCCGCTGCCCGCCTGACATCTCATGAGGGAAGCGGAAGCGCATGTGGCTGCCGAGACCGACCTTGTCGAACAGGTCCGCGACCCTGTCCTCGGCCTCGGAGCCCCTGGCGACGCCGTGCAGCCGCAGCGGCTCCGCCACGATCTGCCCGGCGGTCATCCGGGGGTTCAGCGAGCTGTACGGGTCCTGGAACACCATGTGCATCTCCCGGCGCAGGGGACGCATCCGCCTGCGGTGCAGGGAGGTGATGTCGACACCGTTCAGTTTGATCTGTCCCGCGGTGGGCTGGAGCAGGCGCATGATGCAACGGCCGACCGTCGACTTGCCGCTCCCCGACTCCCCAACCAGGCCCAGCACCTCGCCCTTGCCGATGGTCAGCGACACTCCGTCGACGGCGTACACGACGCCACCCCCGCCGCTGATCCCGTGGCCGACGTGGAAGTGCTTCTTCAGGTCGGTGACCTCCAGGACCGGCACGGCCGCGCTCCTGTCCTCCGCCCGGACGCCACCGGTCGCCGTGTCCTGCGTGCCGATGCTCACGGGGGACTCCCTTCGCTGCCGGGGTGGAAGCAGGCAACCAGGTGACCGGGCTGGACCTCCCGCAGCTCAGGTACCCGTGACCGCGTCAGGTCGTCGGCCCTCGGGCACCGAGGCGCGAACGCGCAGTGATCGGCCGGCTCGTGTAGGACCGGCACCCGGCCCTTGATCTCGGTGAGCCGCCGGTGCTCGCCCTGTGCGGCGGCCATGCCGGGGTGCGGCACGGCCCCAAGCAGCCCCATCGTGTAGGGGTGCTGGGGGTGGGAGAAGATGTCGTCGATTGGCGCCTGTTCGACCTTGCGGCCGGCGTACATCACGATGGCCCGGTCCGCCATCTCGGCAACAACCCCCAGGTCATGGGTGATCAGCACGATGGCGGTGCCGAACTCGTCTCGCACGTCGCGCATGAGGTCGAGGATGCCTGCCTGGATCGTGACGTCGAGCGCCGTCGTGGGCTCGTCGGCGATCAGCACCTTGGGGTTGCAGGCCAGACCGATCGAGATCATCACCCGCTGTCGCATGCCCCCGGACATCTGGTGTGGGTAGTCGTCGATCCGGCTCTCCGGTGCCGGGATGCCGACCAGGGACAGCAGTTCGATAGCGCGGGCCCGTGCGGCCGCCCGTGACATCCGCTCGTGCTCGCGGAGGACCTCGGTGATCTGCCCCCCGATCCGCAGAACCGGGTTCAACGAGGTCATGGGCTCCTGGAACACCATCGAGATGTCCTTGCCGCGGATGGCACGCATCTCCGCCTCGCTCAGTTGCGTCAGGTCGACCCCGTCGAGCTTGATGCTGCCCGACAAGATCTCCGCCGACGGCGACAGCAGGCCCATCACCGCCAGCGCGGTCACGCTCTTGCCGCAGCCTGACTCTCCGACGATCGCGAGGATCTCCCGCTCCTGCAGCGTGAAGGAGAGGTTCTCCACTGCCTGGACCGGCTCTTCGTCGGTGCGGAACCGGATGGACAGGTCCGTGACCTCCAGCACCGTGTCGCTCATCGCAGGGCCCGTGGGTCGAGGACGTCGCGCAGCCCGTCGCCGAAGACATTGAACGAGAGCGTCGCGAGGAATATGGCGGCTCCGGGATAGATCGCCAGCCACGGCGCCTGGCCGATGTAGGGCTGGGCGGCTGACAGCATGACGCCCCAGGACGGGGCAGGCGGCTGGACCCCCAGCCCGAGGAAGGACAGCAGCGACTCGGCGATGATGGCGGCGGGGATCAACACCGTCGCCTGCACCAGCAGCGTGTTCACGACGTTGGGCAGGATGTGCCGGCTGAGGATGACGACGTCGTTGGCGCCGTTGGCGATGGCGCCGGCTACGTAGTCCTCCTCCCGCAGGGCCATGACCTCACCGCGGGTGATCCGGACAAGGTTCGGCACCGCGGACAGCCCAATCGCCAGGGCCGCGTTGACCAGTGACGGCCCGAGGATGGCCGCCAGCCCGACTGCCAGGATCAGGAAGGGGAAGGCCAGCAACGCGTCGTTGATGCGCATGATCACCGTGTCGACGGCACCGCGGTAGTACCCGGCCACCAAGCCGATCGGGACGGCGATCACGATGGCGAGCAAGGTCGCCAAGGCCCCGGCCACGATCGACGCCCGAGCTCCGATGATGACCCGGGAGAAGATGTCGCGCCCGAGCTCGTCGGTCCCGAAGAAGTGTTGCGGCGACGGTGAGTACAGCACCATCGCGAAGTCGCTCTCCGAGGCCGAGTACGGCACGATGAGGGGCGCGAACACCGCGACGAGAACGAAGAGCAGAGACAGCGCACCGCCGACGACGGCCGTCTTGCGGGCGGTGAACCGGCGGATCATCCGCCGGCGACGACGAGCTGCCGGGCTCAGCTCGACAGCGGTGGCCGTCGTCATGCCGACCCTCCCGAGATGCGGATCCGCGGGTTCAGCACGGAGTAAAGGATGTCCACGAGGAGGTTGATGACGATGTAGCCGGCCGCCGCCACCAGGACCGCCCCCTGGATCATCGGGATGTCGCGCTGGAAAACCGCGGAGACGATGAGGTTGCCGAAGCCCGGGATGACGAAGATCTGCTCCGTTACCACGGCACCGGATATCAGGCCGCCGAGCTGCAGCCCGATCACCGTGACCACGGTGATCAGGCTGTTGCGGAACGCGTGGAGTCCCACCACCGACCACTCGCTGAGGCCCTTCGCCCGGGCCGTGCGGACGTAGTCGCTGTCCAGCGACTCCAGCATGGAGGACCGCATCTGCCGCATGATCACGGCGGCTAGGCCGGTTCCCAGCACGAAGGCCGGCAGGATCATGTGGTAGAGGTTCAGCGCCGGGTTCTCGAAGAGGGAGACGTACCCGGAGGCGGGGAACAGGTCGACGTAGACGGCGAGCAGCAGGATCAGCACCAGCCCCAGCCAGAAGTTCGGGATCGATAGCCCGGCGAGGCCGATCGCGTTGCTGAGGTGGTCCGACAGGTTGCCCTTGCGAGCGGCCGCGAGCATTCCGGTCGGGATGCCGATGAGCACGGCCACCAGCACGCTGAGCACCGCCAGCTCCAAGGTGATCGGGAGCTTGTCCATGATGGTGTCCCCGACGCTGATGCCCGTGCGCACCGACTCACCGAGGTCACCCCGCAGCGCCAAGGTGGCCCACCGCAGGTACTGCACCGGCAGCGGGTCGTTCAGCCCGTACTTCTCGCGGATCTCCGCCAGTGACTCCGGGTCACGCTCCTCGCCGGCCAGCGCGAGCGCGGGATCCCCGGGCATCGCACGGATGCCGAGGAACACGATCACGCTGGCGAGCCACAGGGCGACGAGAGCAGCCGCGGTCCGCCGCAGCAGGAACCACTTCATCGCGGTACCACACGAACCTGTGACTAGCCCGCGAAACCGGCGGTCTTGAGCCGCAGCAGCCCGTCGCCGTAGAAGTCCAGTCCGACCACGTCAGCGCTGGTGCCGGTGAACAGGTTCTGGTGGTACAGGTAGATGATGTTCCGGCGTTGCAGGATCAGGTCGATGACCTCGGCGTACAGCTCCTCGCGTCCGGCGGTGTCGATGGTGGACCGCGCCTGCTCGAGCCGCCGGTCGACCTCGGGGTCGTGGGCGCCGCTGTAGTTCAGGGCGCCCTCGCTGTGGTGAAAGTCGAAGATGTTGCCGTCGGGGTCGATCCGACCCGACCAGCCGATCTGGAAGGTGTCGAACCTGCCCTGGTCGGCCAAGTCGAGGGAGGTCACGAACTCCGTCGGTTCCACCTTGACCTCGAAGCCGGCCTCCTTCGCCATCTCCTGGATCACCTGGCCCAGCTGCAGCGTCACCGGGTCCGTGGATAGCGTGATGCTGACCTGCACGGGCGTCTCCACACCGGCCTCCTCGAGCAGCGCCTGCGCCCGCTCGACGTCACGCTCGGTGCAGGGCACGCCGGAGGGGTAGAAGGGGCTCTCCGGGGACAGGGGTGTGCAGTCGGGCTGGAAGCGGCCGTTGAACACGACCTCGTTGATGGCCTCGCGGTCCAAGGACAGCTCGAACGCCTCTCGGACACGGGGGTCCTGCGCGATGGGCACGTCGCGCTGACCGAACGGCTCGGCGATGCCATTGACGTTGCCGATGTTGATCGTTATGCCCTGGTAGCCGATCGAGGTGGCCTGCATCAGCTTCAGGTTGGGGTCGGCCTCGATCTCCGCCAGAGAGGTCGTGTCGAGCCGCTCGGCGATGTGGACCTCGCCCGAGCGCAGATTGCTGGAACGCACGGGACCCTGCTCGATGATCGAGAAGGTCACCCGGTCCAGTTTGACTTGGTCGGCGTCGTAGTACTGCTCGGCACGCTTGAGGACGATGACGTCGCCAGCCCGGCGCTCGACGAACTGGAACGGTCCCACGCACACCGGCTCGTCAGCGAAGTTCTCCCCCAGCTTCTCGAGCTGAGCGGGGGACATGATCATCCCCGCGCGGTCGGCGAGGATCGCCGGCAGGGGCGCGAACGGCTGGCTCAGGTTCAGCTGCACGGTCGTCGGGTCGACCGCCTCGACGCTCTCGACCGGCGCCAGCTCCGCGGTGCGGGCGGAGCCGGTCAGTTCCTTGTGCCTCTCGATCGTGGTCTTGACCGCCTCGGCGTCGAAGTCCGTTCCGTCGTTGAACTGCACATCCTCCCGCAGCGGGATGGTGACGGTGAGGCCGTCCTCGGAGACCTGCGGAAGTTCCGCGGCCAGTTGCGGTACCAGGTCGAGGTTCTGGTCGGTGGTGTAGAGACTCTCGCACATATTGGCGAAAACGATCCGGCCCACGAAGGTGCGGGCCAGGGTCGGGTCGAGCGCGTCCGGCTCCTCGGCCAGGGCGACCACCATCTCCCCGCCTTGCTGGGCCTCACGCTCGTCCTGCGCCGTGTCCTGCCGCCCGATTTCGTCCTGTGGCGCCGACGCCGGCTGTCCCTGGCAGGCGGCGACCGCCAGGAGCGGGGGCACAAGCACTGCTGCGGTCAGTCTCCGGAGAACCATTGGCCTACCGCTTCCTTCCGTGAGGTGTTGACGGCATACGGTATACACTCCACCGCTAGACGTCTACGGTGGCGTTCCAGCGAAGTTTCCAGCCCCGGCACGGACAGCACGGAGAACGCCATGACAGCACCCGACGTCGTGACTCTGGACCCGACACCGGAGCAATACGCCTACGCCTTCGGGGGCCACCCTCCCCTGGTGACCGTGAAGCCGGGGACGGTCATCGAGGTCACTACCGAGGACTGCTTCGCGGGCTACGTCCGCGGCGTGGATGACCTGCCGAGCCAGGTGTGCACCTTTCCCTTCCTGAACCCGGTGTCGGGTCCGATCGCGGTGGAGGGGGCAGAACCAGGTGACACCCTGGCGGTGCACTTCGCCGAGATGGTCCCCGCCCGGGACTGGGGCGTCTCGTCGACCTTCCCCAACTTCGGCGCTCTCACCGCTACCCACGCCACCGCCATGCTGCACCAGGCGCTGGAGGAGCGGGTGTGGATGTACGACATTGACGTGGCGGCGGGGACCTGCCGGTTCCAGGCCCGCCACAGCGACTTCTCGGTCGAGCTGCCGTTGGACCCGATGCACGGCACGGTTGGCGTGGCACCACCGGCCAACGAGGTCATCATGAGCATCACGCCCTCCGCGCACGGCGGCAACATGGACACCGCTGAGATGCGGGCAGGCACCACGGCATACTTCGGCGTCAACGTGGACGGCGCCATGCTGGCGCTCGGCGACGGGCACGCCCGTCAGGGCGAAGGGGAGGTTTGCGGTACGGCGGTCGAGGTCGCGATGAGAACCGTGGTTGTCGTCGACCTCATCAGGGGCCAGGCCCCGCCCTCCCCTAGGCTGGAGAACGACGACTTCGTGATGACGACCGGCTCGGCGCGACCGCTCGAGGACGCCTACCGGATGAGCCAGTACGACCTGGTCGGCTGGACCGGCTTGCTCCTCGGCCTGGAGGAGCTCGACTCCTATCAGCTGGTCAGCCAGGCCGGCCTGGCACCTGCTGGCAATGTCGTCGACACTCAGTACACGATGGTGGGCAAACTCCCGAAGTCGATTCTGGGCAGCGTCGAGGCGTACGACGGGATGCACCGGAGGCTGCGCGAGGTGGGGATGGCCTACCTGCGTCAGCGGTGAGC
This sequence comes from Actinomycetota bacterium, assembly GCA_030773435.1. Taxonomy (GTDB): domain Bacteria; phylum Actinomycetota; class Actinomycetes; order Propionibacteriales; family Nocardioidaceae; genus JALYMZ01. The sequence continues at coordinate 13,061 of JALYMZ010000277.1, forward strand.
GGTCAGGCCCCCCGACGTCGAGGAACCGGCCCAGCAGGGCGCGGGCCTCGTGGCGGTGGAGCCACAGCACCCCGCCGGCGTCGAACACCTGCAGCGTGGCATGACGCAGCGCCACGCGAGCTCTCTGCCACCGAGATTGGTGCCTCGTCCCCCTGCTGCGCGATGACCCGCGCGGGCGCGCGCACGGCCGCCAGGGCTGCCCTGTCCTCGAG
>JALYMZ010000278.1 GCA_030773435.1 Actinomycetota bacterium
GGATCCGCCGGGTCGACGCCCGCCGCCGGGAGCGCGAACGCCTGGTCCGGCGCTGGGGTGACGCGCCGCGTACGCCGTGGATCTACCTGATCGTGGCCACCGGTGACATCTTCGAGGACGTCCCCCAGGCGCAGGCGGCCGCCCGGGCGGGCGCCGACGTGATCGCGGTGATCCGCTCCACCGGGCAGTCGCTGCTCGACTACGTGCCCGAGGGTGCGACCCGGGAAGGCTTCGCGGGCACCTACGCCACCCAGGAGAACTTCCGGCTGATGCGCGCGGCGCTGGACGACACCAGCGCCGCGCTGGGTCGCTACATCCGGCTGACCAACTACGCCTCGGGGCTGTGCATGCCCGAGATCGCCGCCCTGGCGGGGCTGGAGCGGCTGGACATGATGCTCAACGACTCGATGTACGGCATCTTGTTCCGCGACATCAACCCGATCCGCACGTTCGTCGACCAGCGCTTCAGCCGGCAGGTCCACGCCCGGGCCGGGATCATCATCAACACCGGCGAGGACAACTACCTGACCACCGCCGACGCGGTCGACGCCGCGCACACGGTCACGGTGAGCCAGCTGCTGAACGAGTACTTCGCCAAGGAGGCAGGTCTGGCGGACTGGCAGCTCGGCCTCGGCCACGCGTTCGAGATCGACCCCGGCCGTCCCGACAGCTTCCGCCTCGAGCTGGCGCACGCGCTGCTGGCCCGCGAGCTGTTCCCGGAGGCGCCGCTGAAGTGGATGCCCCCGACCCGGCACATGACCGGTGACGTCTTCCGCGGCTACCTGCTGGACGGGTTCTTCAACCTGTGCGGCGCCCTGACCGGGCAGGGGATCCTGCTGGTGGGCATGATGACCGAGGCGGTGGTGACGCCGTGGCTGTCCGACCGCGACCTGGCGCTGCAGAACGTGCGCTACGTCCTGGACGCGGCGGGGAACCTGCACGAGGACTTCCGGCCGCAGGCGGACGGCTTCATCGCGCAGCGCGCCCGCCGGGTGCTCGCCGAGGCGATCGAGCTGCTCGAGGACATCGTCGCCCATCCCGGCCGCACCGGGCTGCTGGAGGCCATCGCCGACGGCACGTTCGGGCTGATGAAGCGCTCCACCGACGGCGGCAAGGGGCTCGACGGGGTCGCCCGCACCTCCGTCACCTACTACAACCCGGCGCTGGAGCTGCTGGAAGGCGTACGCCGGTGAGCGCCGCACCAAAGCTGGGGGACACGAGGATCGTCCGGCCGTACGGCGACACGACCGGCGACGGCATGGTGCAGCTGTCGTTCACGTTGCCGGTGCCGTACGGCAAGCATGCCGAGGGCGCCGCGGCGCAGCTGGCCGCGAAGATGGGGCTGGACCCGGCGATGGTGGTCCACGCGAAGCCGCTGGGGCCCGACTTCACCTTCTTCGTCGTCTACGGCCAGGTCAACCATCTCGTCGACCTGGCGAAGGTCCGGGCCGTGGAGCGGGACTACCCGCTGCTGTCGCCGAAGGACGCCAACCTCGCGATCCGCCGCGGGCTGCGCCGCCGGCTCGTGGTGGTCGGCGGGTGCATCGGCACCGACGCCCACACGGTCGGGATCGACGCCATCCTCAACGTCAAGGGCTTCGCCGGGGAAAAGGGCCTGGAGTACTACCGGGAGATCCGGGTGGTCAACCTCGGCGCCCAGGTCTCGGTGCCGCAGCTGGTGGCGCGGGCCGGTGAGGAGCGCGCCGACGCCGTACTCGTCAGCCAGGTGGTCACCCAACGCGACGCACACGTGCTCAACACGAAGGAGATGTCGGCGGCGTTCCGCGAGGCCTATCCGCCCGGCCGCCGACCGCTGCTCGTCGTCGGCGGCCCGCGCTTCCACGAGACCATGGCCGCCGACCTCGGCGTGGACCGGGTCTTCTCACGAGGCACCACCCCGGCGGAGGTGGCCAGCTTCCTCGTGCACGCCGTCGTCACCACGCGAGAGGAGCGCCGATGACGCCGACGCCACCCGGCGACCCGCGGGTCGGCCTCACCGTCACGCATCGCCGGTACGTGCCGTACTCGCATGCGCACTACGCCGGCAGCCTCGTCGACGGCGCCTACGTGCTCGGCCTGTTCGGTGACGTGGCCACCGAGGTGTGCATCCGCACCGACGGTGACGAGGGTCTGTTCGCGTCGTACGCCGACGTGCAGTTCGTCGCTCCGGTGCGCGCCGGCGACGTGCTGGAGGTCGCCGCGACGGTGATCCGGGTCGGCACCCGCAGCCGCGACCTGGACCTGGTCGCGCGGGTCCTCTGCCGGGCCCGGGAGGGCGGCCCACCGTCGGCCGCGGAGGTGCTGAGGGAGCCCGTCGTGGTGATCACGGCCACCGGCACGGTCGTCGTCCCCGCGGCGCCGTGACTCCCGGCGGCGTGTCGTGCCCGAC
>JALYMZ010000279.1 GCA_030773435.1 Actinomycetota bacterium
GCCGGTGCGCCGAGCTCGTCGGCGAGCCGCTCGAGCGCACCGACGACGTCCTGCTCGGGCTCGGCGAGCACGGTGACGGCGGTATCCGCAGGGACTTCCGAGCTCGGCGTGTCGGGGTAGCCGAAGAACGTCACCGGCGACGGCGCACCGACGAGCACGAGATGCCGGTACGGCGCCAGCGCCGCCACCGCGTGCTCCGGCAGGTACGGCAGCTTGCGCACCGTCGGAAGGTCGCCGCCCCGCTCGACGCGGGCCGGGGTCTTCTCGGTGATGAGGGCGCATCCGGTCGCTGCGGCGATCCGGCCGGCGGCGCGCAGCCCCGGCTCGGACAGCGCCGCGCCCCCGAGCAGCAGGACGGTCGGCTCGTGGGAGGCCAGCGTCTTCGCCGTCGCTTCGACCGCGTCGGCGGGCACGTCGTGCGCGCCGGCGGGAGACCGCGGCGACACCGGGTCGCCGGCGTCCTCCCACTGGCAGTCGGCCGGCACGATGAGCGTCGCGATGCCTCCGCCGCCCGACATGGTGGCGGCTACCGCTTCGGCCGTGTCGCCCGCGAGGTCGGCGGCCGACGCGAACGCTGCGGACCCAGGCCGACACCGGGGTGAGCAGCGTCGCGATGTCGCTCGTCAGCGGAGCGTCGTGCTCGACGTGCCAGGTCGCGTGGTCGCCGATCACGTTGAACAGCGGCGTGCGCGCGCGGCGCGCGTTGTGCAGGTTGGCGATGCCGTTGGCCGCGCCGGGACCGAGGTGCAGCAGCGTCATGGCGGGCCGCCGGGTCATCCGGCCGTACCCGTCGGCCGCACCGGTCACGACGCCCTCGAACAGCCCGAGGACAGGACGCATCGCGGGGTGGGCGTCCAAGGCGGCGACGAGCGGCATCTCCGTCGTACCCGGATTGGCGAAGCAGACCTTGACTCCCGCGGCGAGCGCCGTCTGCACCAGTGCTTGCGCGCCGTTCATCGCTGCCTTCCTGCTGGTCCGCTCAGCCCTTCGGCACGTCCTTGAACGTCTCCTCGATATCGGCGAACAGCGCCTCGAGATCCCTGCGGCCGAGGAAGTCATCGACGTAGCGCTTGTCCAGCTTCGCCACAACGGTCGGTTCCTGCAGAGCGTCCCTCATCGTCGCCTCGAGCGTGGCGATCACGTCGTCCGGCGTCCCCTTCGGCGCGACCACGCCGAACGTGGTTGTGCTCTGGGTGAGCTCGGGGTAGCCCTCCTGCACGAGGGTCGGTGCGTCGACGTAGTCGAGCTTGTCCGCGGAGCCGACAGCCAGCGCCCGCAGCTTGCCCGACTCGATGGCGGGCAGCATGTCCTGCGAGACGTTCAAGAACCCCGCCACCACGTTGCCGCCGAGCAGCGCGGTCTGCACCTCGGAGTTGCCGTTGAACGGCACCACTGTCAGCGGGATCCCGTACTCATTCGTGATGCGGCGTGTCTCGGCCGCGTGCGTGTTCGTGGCTCCGGGCGTCCCGACAGTGACCTTGCCGGGGTTGGCCTTGGCGAAAGCGAACAGGTCGTCGACGCTCTTGTGCGGCGAGTTCGCCGGCACGACGATCGCCGACGGCACCCGCGTCACGCTGCCGACCGGGACGAAGCTCTCCTTCGTGTAGCCGACGTCGTTCGTCAGGTAGTTCAGCACGGCCGTCGGCAGGGCGAACATCGACAGCGTGTAGCCGTCGGGCTTGGCGGCGATGAGCTCCTGGTAGGCGGTCGCCCCAGAGGCGCCCGGCTTGTTCTCGACGAGAACAGTCTCCCCGAGGTCCTTCTCCATGTACTGCGCGATGGTGCGCGCCGCGATGTCGGTCGGCCCGCCCGCGGTGTAGGGCACGATCAGCCGGATCCGCTCGGTGGGGTACTCGGGCTGGGCAGCCGGCCCGCCGGCGGTGTCCGAACCGCCGCCGCAGGCGGCCAGGACGAGTCCGACGGACAGGCCGACGACCGTACGCAGCGTCTTCATCGGTCTCCTGGTGGTGTGGCGGCCCCATCCTCACGGGACTCTGTTGGAAGCGGATCGGTC
>JALYMZ010000280.1 GCA_030773435.1 Actinomycetota bacterium
GTCACTCCCACTCGATGGTGCCGGGCGGCTTGCTGGTGACGTCGACGACGACCCGGTTCACCTCACGCACCTCGTTGGTGATCCGGGTGGAGATGCGCTCGATCACGTCGTACGGCAGCCGGGCCCAGTCGGCGGTCATCGCGTCCTCGCTGGTCACCGGCCGCAGCACGACCGGATGGCCGTACGTCCGCCCGTCACCCTGCACGCCGACCGAGCGCACGTCGGCCAGCAGCACGACCGGGAACTGCCAGATGTCGCGGTCGAGACCGGCCCGGGTGACCTCCTCGCGGGCGATCGCGTCGGCCGACCGCAGCACCTGCAGCCGCTGCTGCGTCACCGCGCCGACGATCCGGATCGCCAGGCCGGGCCCCGGGAAGGGGTGGCGCCACACGATGTCCGGCGGCAGCCCGAGCTGCTCGCCGACCCGGCGCACCTCGTCCTTGAACAGCGCCCGCAGCGGCTCGATCAGCGTGAACCGCAGATCCTCCGGCAGCCCGCCGACGTTGTGGTGCGACTTGATGTTGGCCGCCCCCTCCCCCCCGCCGCTTTCCACGACGTCCGGGTAGAGCGTGCCCTGCACGAGGAACTCCACGGTCTCGCCGTGGGCGCCGGCGTCGGCCACCACCTCCCGCTCGGCTGCCGCGAACACCCGGATGAACTCCCGGCCGACCACCTTGCGCTTCTGCTCGGGGTCGGCCACGCCGTCCAGCGCCGCAAGGAACCGCTGCGAGGCCTCGACGACCTTCAGCGACACTCCGGTCGCGGCGACGTAGTCGCGCTCGACCTGCTCCGCCTCACCTTGCCGCAGCAGCCCGTGGTCGACGAACACGCAGGCCAGCCGGTCGGCGACGGCGCGCTGCACCAGCGCCGCCGCGACCGCGGAGTCGACGCCGCCGGACAGCCCGCAGATCACCCACTTGCCGCCGACCTGGGCGCGGATGGCGTCCACCGTCTCCTCGACGATGTTGACCATCGTCCAGGTCTGGCGGCAGCCGGCGATGTCGACGAGGAACCGCTCGAGCACCGCCTGCCCGAGCTCGCTGTGCAGCACCTCGGGGTGCCACTGCACCCCGGCCAGCCCGCGGCCGACGTCCTCGAACGCCGCCACCGCCGCGCCCCGCGTCGCCGCCAGCGTGGTGAAGCCCGCCGGCGCAGCCTCCACCGCGTCGCCGTGGCTCATCCACACCCGGTGCGCCTCCGGCAGCCCGGCCAGCAAGGTGCCCGGCTCGACGACGGTCACGTCGGTGCGCCCGAACTCGGAGAGTCCGGTACGACGGACCTGGCCGCCGAGTGCCCGGGCCATCGCCTGGAAGCCGTAGCAGATCCCGAACGCCGGCACCCCGGACTGGAACAGCTCCGCGCCGACCTGCGGCGCGCCGGCGGCGTACACCGACTGCGGTCCCCCCGACAGCACGATCGCCTTCGGCCGGCGCGCGAGCAGCTGCTGCACCGGCATCGTGTGCGGCACGATCTCGGAGTAGACGCGCGCCTCACGCACCCGCCGCGCGATGAGCTGGGCGTACTGGGCTCCGTAGTCGACGACGAGGACGAGGTCGTGCGATCCGGCGGCCGGGCCAGCGTCCACCGGCGCAGTCTATCGACGCGCCGCACGGACCCAGCCGGCCGACGCGGCGGGTCGCAAGATCCGACCCTCCACAGCCGTAACCCGGCGGTCCCGGACTCGTTGAGAGGTGCGGGTCCGGCCCCCCGCTCCCTCCCCGGTCCGGGCCCGATGTCGCGAGACACCTGTCTCGGGGCGAGTCAGGGCCCGGTCAACTCCCTCCCCTCGGCCGGGCCCTGACCGTTTTTCCGGTGCCGTCTCCGCGGACTCGCCGGCCAGGCGGGTCTCGCGTGAGCGAGCGCCGATGGTCTGGCCGGGCCGGTGGTGGTGCGAACGTGTCACCGCCCCTGTCCCTACCGGTGCGCGCGGGACGAGCGCCAGGGCGGTTCCGCGGAACCGCCTCCCGAGCTTTACCGCCGGTCAGTGGGCCGCCGCCGTGCGACGCCAGCGTGCGTTGCTCGGTGAGGGACACCGAGAACCGGGCAAACCGGGCGGTGAGCGGTCGCTGGGCGAGCAGGGTGGGTCGCTCACCGAGCAAGGACCCTCTCGTGGGCCAGGCCCGTCGCAGCGGACCCGCCCCTCGGCGGGCCGGCTCAGCCCGCGGTGACCGACACGTCGTCGAGCAGGAACCAGGTGGGATCGGGGTTGGCGTTCTCCTTGCCCACGAAGCGCAACCTCACGGTCTGCCCGGCGTACGGCGACAGGTCGAGGTCGCGCTGGGTGTAGGAGTCGCTGGCCTGTGCGTTCGAGTACGTCCCCAACAGCCGCGTGCTGCCGTCACCGGCCACGACCCGCACCCGAAGGACGTCGCGCGCGCCGGCGCCCAGGGGTTCGAACGTGCTGACCAGCAGGTGGAAGCGCAGGGTCACCTGGGACCCGGTCGGCACGGTGATGACCTGGCGCAGCTCTTCCTGCACCGGTGCGCCGTCACCGTTGAGGACCGCCCACCACTGGCCGCTGTGCGGGATGCCGTAGCTGCGGTCGCGAGTGATCATCGGTGCCGGGTCGGAGGCGTCCGACAGCGCGGTCCAGGCATTGTTGTCGCCCGCCTCGAAGCCGCCGTTGGCCACGGCGTTCGGACCGGACGCCGGCTGGGGTCCGCCGCAGACCTCGTTCTGGGCTGCCACGGCGACTGCGGCCCAGGCCCTGGCAACGGCGCGGCACTGGGTGCTGCCGTCGCCGAAGAGGTCGCGCGCGGCGCGGACGGTCGCGTCACGGGCGTCGGCGTAGTCGGTGGTCGAGGTCATGTAGCGGGTGAGCGCGTGGTACCAGACCTTGCCGGCGGCCGCCTTGCCGATGCCGCCGAAGCCCGAGCCGTTGCAGGTCGGGCTGCTGTGCCGCCTCCCACCGATGGTCTTCACTCCGGTGCCTTCGGCGAGCAGGTAGAAGAAGTGGTTCCCCGGACCGGACGAGAAGTGCACGTCGTCGCGCCCCATCGTCGGGGTCCAGCAGTTGTAGCTCCAGCCGTCCGCGGCGGGCCGGTCCATCCGACGCAGGAAGCCGGGCCGGACCTTGAGCACCTCCTCGCCGACCAGGTAGTCGCCGGGGTCCTGGGTGTTGCGGGCGGAGAACTCGACCATGGCGCCGAAGATGTCGGAGTTGGCCTCGTTGAGCCCGCCGGACTCGCCGAAGTAGAGCAGCCCGGCCGTGGAGGAGGTGACGCCGTGCGCCATCTCGTGCGCCACCACGTCCATGGCGACCATGGGCCGCAGGGAGTCCCCGCCCCTGCCGAAGGTCACGCAGGCGCACCGGTCGTCCCAGAACGCGTTCTGCGCGCCGGGGCTCCCCGGCTTGCCGTAGTGCACGCGGGCGACGACCCCAGCGCCGTCGTTGCGAATGCCGCGCCGGTGGAACCGGCTCTCGAAGTAGTCCCACGTCTCCGCTACGCCGTAGTGGGCGTCCACGGCCGCCGACTGCCGGGAGGAGGTCGTGCCGTCGCCCCAACGGTTGTCGGCGTCGGTGAACAGCGTGCCCAGTTCCTGGCTGCCGAGGGATCGGTCGCCGGCGTCGTACGTGCGGCTTCCGCCGCGGCTCTCGTCGCGCATGCGGAACCGCCCGCTGGCCAGGACGGTGTCCACGGGCACCGTGCCGGAGTACAGCGACCGACCCGTCCCCTCCGCCCGGTGGGTCAGGCTCCAGGTGTTGACCACCTGGCCGGTGCGCGCGTCGACGTACGCCACGTCGCGCTGGGGCCCGTGCTCGCCGTGGCCCGTCAGCACCGTCTCCCACACCAGCCGCGGCGTCTCCTCCACGGCGTACACCGCCATCACAGGAGGCGTCTGCCGCTCGACCCGCCGCAGCCCGGCGGACCGGCGCGCGACGAGGCCGGCGGTCCCGGGCGACACCTGGGCTCTCGCGGGTGAGACCTGGGACAGGTCGGCATCGCTGGCGTAGTCGGCGCCGAGCACGGCGCCGGCGGGCGACCGGTGCACGATCAGGTCCCCGCCGACGACGGCCAGCCCGGCGTAGGTGCGGACGTAGCGCACGTGGGTCTGGCCGTCGGCGTCGCGGACGACGTCGGTGACGTGCAGCCGCTCCCGCGCGGAGAGACCGAGCTCACCGGCGGTGCGGTCAGCCTGCCGCTGCGCCGCCGCGATCGCCTGCGCCCGCTGCGCCGGGCCGAACGACGGGTCGACCTCGCCGCCTCCGGAAGCGGGAATCGACAGGGCCGCGGTGATGACGCGTCGCTCGTGCGGTGCGTCGGCCGACGCGGCGGGCACGACGGACGTGACGGACGCAGTGAGGGCGACGAGGGCAGCGGCGACGAGCGGGCGTGTGAGCACGGGAGTCCCCTGGGCGACGAGCGGCAGGCGGATCTCGCGTGCCGACGACATTGTGCCAATGGCTGGGTCGCCGGCGGGCCGAAACGCCGCAAATGCCCCGCTCGGGTCTCGTTGTCAGGCCGCCGCCCCCGAGAACCGGTCGACGCTTCGCTGACAACTGCCTCGGCGTAGCATCACCGGGACGGCGTCACTGGACGACGACCTCGATCCGCTGCAGCTCCTTCAGGTCGGTGTAGCCGGTCGTCGCCATCGCGCGCCGTAGCGCGCCGACGAGGTTCATGGTGCCGTCAGCGACCCGGGACGGGCCGAAAAGAATCTCCTGCAGCGATCCCACCGTGCCGAACTCCACCCGCTCCCCACGCGGCAGCTGGGGGTGCCAGGCCTCGGCGCCCCAGTGGAACCCCCGACCAGGGGCCTCCACCGCACGCGCCAACGGCGAGCCCACCATCACCGCGTCCGCGCCGCACGCGATCGCCTTCAAGACGTCGCCGGACCGGCCGATGGAGCCGTCGGCGACCACGTGCACGTACCGCCCACCCGACTCGTCCAGGTAGTCGCGCCGGGCCGCCGCCACGTCGGCCACCGCAGTCGCCATCGGTACCGCGACCCCGAGCACCGTGCGGGTCGTGTGCGCCGCCCCGCCGCCGAAGCCGACGAGCACGCCCGCCGCGCCGGTGCGCATCAGGTGCAGCGCCGCCTGGTACGTCGCACACCCGCCCACGACCACGGGCACGTCGAGCTCGTAGATGAACTCCTTGAGGTTCAGCGGCTCGGCCTGACCCGACACGTGCTCCGCCGACACCGTCGTACCGCGGATCACGAACAGGTCCACACCCGCGTCCACGACCACCTTGGCGAACTGCTTGGTGCGCTGCGGCGACAGCGCACCGGCCACGGTGACGCCCGCTTCCCGCATCTGCTGCAGCCGGGCCGCGATCAGGTCCGGGTCGACCGAGCGGGCGTAGATCTCCTGCATCCGTCGGGTGGCCTCGTGGCCGCGGAGCGCACTGACCTCGTGCAGCAGCGGCTCGGGGTCGGAGTAGCGGGTCCACAAGCCCTCGAGGTCGAGCACCGCCAGCCCGCCGGCGCGGCCGTACTCGATCGCGAGGGCGGGGGACACGACGCTGTCCATCGGTGCCGCGACGATCGGGTGCTCGAAGCGGTAGGCGTCGATCTGCCAGGCGACCGAGACCTCCTCCGGGTCGCGGGTCCGCCGACTCGGGACGATCGCGACGTCGTCGAAGGAGTACGCGCGGCGGGCGCGCTTGGCCCGCCCGATCTCAATGTCCACGAACCTGAGCCTAAGGGTGCCGCTCCTCGATCATCGCGCCCCAACCGTCGTAGGTGCCGCCGTGCCGCTCGACGACGGAGACGACCTCAACGGTGAACCGCTGAGCGGTCTCGAGGTCGACGGTGGTCACGTGCGTGACCTCCAGGACCAGGCGGAGCCGATCCCGCTCCACGGTCGCACCGTAGCCGAGTCCGGACAGCTCTGCAGCCGCGGCGTCCGCCTGCCGCCGACGGCGAAACCTTGCGCTGTGGTCGACCTCACGAGGGACAGTCGGGTCGTCCCCCATCGACAGCCGCACCTCCACCAGGTCGGCGGTCCCTTTCAGTTGATCATCCATGGAACTCGCCATGGTCATGGTCACCACCAGTCGACGTCTTTGAGGGCTGGCGAACCCTCTGACCATGCCCTACGTGTACGGGGAAAACTCGTCAACGGGCCAGCGTGCTTCACCGGCTTGCCGTCAATCGCGTCGAACCACCGCCCGTGACGCTGCACCTGGAGCACCGGACTCTGTCCTCGCCATCCGACGTACGCAATGCGCAGACGTCCGTCGAGTGCGGCCTCTACCAGCGTGGCCACCTCCGTAAGGCTTTCTGAGTCCAACTCGATCTCGCATCCATTACAACGAAGTAGACGTCGGTGACCGGCGATTCTACGTCATCCGCTATGACTTTGAAGGGCACCGCTGCCGACTCTGTTGGCTCCACTCGGAACTCCTGCGCCAGCCCTAGGGTGAGCGGCGACTCCGTCAATTTCCAGTGCTGTCGGGTCGCCTATAATCCCCAGCAACATTTCCCGTACGGCTCTTACGGGTGCCGTGCGGCCCCGTGGCTCGGTGAAGCGACTCCATGGATAAGGCCTTGAGATGTGAGGTACGTGCCGATACCCCCCGGGCCCGTCAGCGACTCGAGTAGTTGGGCGCCTCGACCGTCATCTGGATGTCGTGCGGGTGACTCTCCTTCAGCCCGGCCCCGGTGATCCGCACGAACCGCCCCTTCTCCTGCAGCTCCGCGATGGTGGCAGCGCCGCAGTAGAACATGGCCTGGCGCAGCCCGCCGACAAGCTGGTGCGCGACCGCGGCCAGCGGCCCCCGGAAGGGGACCTGACCCTCGATCCCCTCGGGGATCAGGTGTTCCTCGGTGGCCACGTCGCCCTGGAAGTACCGATCCTTGGAGTACGAGCGCGTGGGCCCGCGCGACCGCATCGCGCCCAGCGAACCCATGCCGCGGTAGGACTTGAACTGCTTGCCGTTGATGAACACGAGGTCTCCGGGACTCTCCTCGCAGCCGGCGAGCAGCGAGCCGAGCATCACGGTGTCCGCGCCGGCCACGATGGCCTTGGCGATGTCGCCGGAGTACTGCAGGCCGCCGTCACCGATCACCGGTACGCCGGCGGGCCGGCACGCGCGTGCGGCCTCGCGGATCGCCGTCACCTGGGGCACACCGACGCCGGCGACCACCCGCGTCGTACAGATCGACCCCGGACCGACGCCCACCTTGACCCCGTCGGCGCCGGCCTCGACCAGCGCCCGCGCCCCGTCGTACGTCGCCACGTTGCCGCCGATCACGTCCACGGCGGCGGCAGGGTCGGCCTTGAGGCGGCGGACCATGTCGAGGACGCCGTGGGAGTGGCCGTGCGCGGTGTCCACGACGAGCACGTCGACGCCGGCCTCGACCAGCGTCATGGCGCGCTTCCACGCGTCGTCGAAGAACCCGATCGCGGCGCCGACCGCTAGCCGGCCGGAGGCGTCCTTGGTGGCGTGTGGGAACTGGTCGCGCTTGACGAAGTCCTTAAGCGTGATGAGCCCGACGAGTGCTCCGCGGTCGTCGACCAGGGGCAGCTTCTCGACCTTGTGCTCGCTGAGCAGCCGCATCGCCTCGTCGGGCCTGATGCCGGCGTCCCCGGTGACCAGCGGCATCGGCGTCATCACGTCGCGCACCAGCCGGTCGCGGTTGGTCTCGAAACGCATGTCGCGGTTGGTGATGATGCCGAGCAGCAGCCCGTCCTCGTCCACCACCGGCACGCCCGAGATCCGGTAGCGGCCGCACACCGCGTCGGCCTCGCCGATGGTGGCCGAGGGGGCGATTGTCACCGGCTGCGCGACCATGCCCGCCTCGGACCGCTTCACCACGTCGACCTGCTGCGCCTGGTCCTCGATCGTCAGGTTGCGGTGCAGCACGCCGAGACCGCCCTGGCGGGCCATCGCGATCGCCATCCGCGCTTCGGTGACGGTGTCCATGGCGCTGGACACCAGTGGCACCGTGACAGTGATGTTGCGCGACAGCCGGCTGCTCGTATCGGCCGCGCTCGGAACGACGCCGGACTCACCGGGCAGCAGCAGCACGTCGTCGAAGGTCAGAGCCAGTGGGGCGAAAACCTCGGAGGTGGCGGGCGCTTCCGACGGGTGCATGTCGCCTTCCGGTGGTCTAATGCGGTACGCCGATCCTACCGGCCGGCGCCGTGCCGGGTCGTCGGGAACGTGCCGAGTCGGTGACGTCGCCGGGCTCCGGTGCCTCCGCCGCAGCCGTCGCGTCGGTCGGTAGCGGTGCGGGGGGATCCGCGGCCGGCCGACGCACATCGTCGGGCGGCCTCTGCGCCGGGACGGGCAGTTCGGCTGGTGTCTCCGCCGGGGGACCCGTTGCGGGCGCTTCGACCGGCGCCTCCGCAGCAGCGCCAGGTCCGCGTGCTTCGGTCTTGGTGGTGGGCTCCGGGCGGGGCCGTGCCGGTGGCTGGGAATCCGGCGGCTGGTCGCCACGCTCGACAGCAGGCCGCGGGGTCGGCTCTGCCGTCACCGGCGCGGGATCGGGACGCTCGGTCGCCGGCCGGTCGGGGGGCGGTGGTTCGTCCCTCGAGCCCTTTTCGGCAGCCGGCGCCTCCATCGGCGTCGGCGCGTCGGCGGGCGTCGGCTCGTCGGCGGCGGCCCTCGACTCGCCGCTTGCC
>JALYMZ010000281.1 GCA_030773435.1 Actinomycetota bacterium
GTTCCGTAGGTTACGAAAAATGTTGCAGTCGCGTAGCCAATGAGGTGGCGCACTGTCGAGCACTGCGCCGGTTGTCGCCCAGCGTGTTCGCGTGACAAGCACGCCGTGACATTCCGCCCGATATTGGAGGTTTCCCGGTGACGCGATCGCTGCGCCGTGCGCGTGCATCCCTGTTGGCCGCCACGATGGCGGCCGGACTCTTGTCGGTCGCCGGGTCCGCGGAGGCTGAGCCGGCCGGCGGAGCAGGGCTACCCGCGGCAGCAGGTGCTGGCCGAGCCGCCGGTCAACGACGCCGACGCCGCGATCCGGCTCGGGCTGACGCCGTACCACGACATCGCGCCGGTGCTCAACGACCTGCAGGCGGCCAGCGACCGGGTCAGCGTGGAGATCCTGGGCCAGTCGGTGCGCGGACGCGACCTGTACCTGGTGACCCTCACGTCACCGGAGTCGCCGGGTGAGGCGCTGCGGCAGGCGCAGCTGCGCGACCGCATCCAGCACCAGGCCAGCGAGGCGGCGCGGGACCGCAGCATCCCCCACGAGTACAAGGCGCCGGTGTTCGTCAACAACAACATCCACGGCAACGAGTGGGAGGGCACCGACGCCGCGCTGCGGGTCATCGAGGACCTCGCCACCAGCACCGAGCCCGCCGTGGACCGGCTGCTCGACCGCAGCCGGCTCTACTTCGTGGTGACGATGAACCCGGACGGCCGGGCGGCCAACACCCGCGCCAACGGCAACGGCTTCGACATGAACCGCGACTTCGCCACCGGCAGCCAGCCGGAGGTGCGCGCGGTGCGGCAGAGCCTCATCGGGACCCAGCCGCTGGTCATGCTCGACATCCACGGCTACGTCAACGGCACGCTGATCGAGCCGACGACGCCGCCGCACGGGGAGAACTACGAGTACGACCTGTTCATCAAGCACGCCTACCCCAACGGGCTGGCGATGGAGAAGGCGGTCAACGGCCTCGGCTACATCGAGGCGGCGGACGGGGTGCGGCCGGTGCAGATCCCGTTCCGCGACTTCCCCGAGGGCTGGGACGACTGGCCGCCGATCTTCACCCCGCAGTACGCCGCGTTCCACGGCGCGATCTCGCACACGATCGAGATCCCGCTGCGGGTGAACAACGCGTCGTACTCGCTGCCGGTGGAGGAGCTGCGGCGCCGCAGCGCGATCAACACCGACGTGGCCGAGGCCACGATCCGGGCGGCGATCGCGTTCACCGACGACAACCGTGCGCAGCTGATCGCCGACCAGATCGAGATGTTCCGGCGCGGCGCGGCCGGTGAGGCGCAGCGGCCGGTGGCGTCGGAGCTGTTCCCCGAGATCGGGCCGGAGGACGTCTACACGACCACGTTCCCGCGCGCCTACGTGATCCCCGTCGGCGCGTCTCAGCGGTCGGCGCCGGCCGCCGCGCGGCTGGTCGACCACCTCATCGCCAACGACGTCGAGGTGCTGCGGGCCGACAAGCCGTTCCGGGCCGGCGGGCAGAGCTATCCGGCCGGGTCGTACGTCGTGGACATGCACCAGCCCAAGCGCGGCATGGCCAATGTGCTGCTCGACGACGGAAGCGACATCAGCGACCGCGTCGACCAGATGTACGACATCTCCGGCTGGAGCCACCGGCTGCTGTGGGGGGCGTCGGTCGACGTCGTCGAGCGCGGCGACCTCACCGTGTCCGGTCGGCAGGTGCAGGCGGCGGCGCCCAGCGGTGCGGTGCACGGCACCGGCGACCTGGCGCTGCGGCTGGACGACGCCAAGGACTTCCAGGCCCTCGACGCCCTGCTCGACGCCGATGTCGAGGTCCGCTGGGTCGGAGCGGACGGGGTCGTGGTGGTGCCGGCCGCCGCGCGGGCTCTCGCGGTGCAGCTGGCGGACCGCTTCGGCGTCGTGTTCCACGCCGCCACCGGGGCGGGCGGCGTGCGGATCGACGACGTCGCAGTGGCGGCCGCGGCCCCTGCGGACGAGCTGTTCGCGCTGGCCGAGATGGGCTTCGACGTGCGCCCGGTGTCGACCGCGGCGCTCAACGCCGGGTTCGACTGGCACGGCGTCGACGTGCTGTACGTCTCCTCGGGGCTGGCCTACACCTCGCTGGACCCGGCGGCGCGCGAACGGCTGCGCGAGTTCCTCGCGACGGGCGGCGGCGTGGTGACCCGCGGCGCCACGGGTGCGACGTTCAACACCGATGCCGGGCTGCTCACCGCGACCCGGGTCGCCGGTCGCCGCGACGCCAACGGGGTGGTCCGGGTCGCCAACGCCGGCGGGCCGGTCACCGTGCGGGCGACGCCGCACACGTTCGTCAGCGGGCCGTCGTGGTTCACCCAGCTCGGTCCGGAGGTCGCGGTCGAGCAGCGGTACGGCGACGTGGGTCCGCTGGTGTCCGGGCACTGGCGGGCGACGAGCACCGGAGACGGCGGACCGGCGGCAGCGCGCGGCCAGGCGGTCGTCGTACGCGGGTTCGACGAGACCGGGGCCGGTGTGGTGCTGTTCGGCAGCGAGCCGCTGTACCGGGCACACCCGAAGGGGCAGTACGCGCTGAGCGGCCACGCCCTGCTCTGGGCCACCACCGCGGCCCCGTAAGCGGCGCGGTTGCGCCGGTCCCCCGGTTGACCCGCCGCCTCGCGAGTTGTCAGACCGCCGCCCGCGGCGTCTGG
>JALYMZ010000282.1 GCA_030773435.1 Actinomycetota bacterium
AACAAGGCCATCCGCGCCTTCATCGACGGCTGGAACGACCGCGCCCACCCGTTCATCTGGACCAAGACCGCCGACCAGATCCTCGCCAGAGCCGACCGGAAGAAGACTTCGACTACGGCCCACTAGCCCCGGTGTTTCAGTAGGTGCACCGAATGCATGATCGACTCAGTTCGTTGATCTTGCTGTGTCCGATGCCGCGAGGGGGAATGGCGGAGTGCCGGCGCAGTGTCCGGTGTCTCCGTGATCTTCGGCGGTGGGGTGGGGGTTGGTGGTGCTGGGCGGTCAGGCCGGGAGCGGGATGCGGCGTAGTCCTTGAAGGCTCTGGCGAGCGCGAGGGTCCAGGGCCAGTGCTCGGCCAGGCGCAGGAACACCCGCCGTTGGCCGCGGGTGATGCGGGCGGCGGTGTGCAGCAGCCGGTCGCGCAGCGTCTTGGGCTCGGCGCGGTGCAGCTCGCTGTCGTCGGTGAGCAGCATCGACTGCGCGAGCGCGAGCAGATCGGCGGCGATCAGCGCGAGCTCGACCCAAACCGCGTTGATCTTCTCGTGTCGTGAGGGCAGGTGCCCCAGGCCGGTGTCCTTGCCGGTGCGGATCCAGTCCTCGACCCGGGCGTGCGCCCGGTGCCGGGCTTCCAGGAACGCGAGCTGCCCACGGGGCGTGGTGGTGGTGAAGGCTTGGTAGCGGTAGCCGTCACGGATCTCGAAGGCGTTCAGCGTCGCGCCGGGGTGCGGCAGCTCGCGGCGCACGATGACCCGCATGCCGGGGCAGCTAGTGGTCCAGCGGGTCAGGTCGAGCAGGCCGGTGATCTCTGCGACGTCGGCGTGCTCACGCAGGCCGCCGTCGGCGTCGTCGGCGGCTTGCCACACCACGCCGGGAGGAGTCGGATCGCCTCACGCACGGCGTCGGTGACCGGGTAGCCGATCGAGAAGTCCAGGCCCTGAGCGGAAAGGGCGCTGATCAGGGTGTGGGAGTAGCCGGCGCCGTCGGCCCGGACCAGGATCGGCTTGCTGCGCCACCGGTCGGGCAGCTGCGCCAGCGCCCGGTCCAGCACCGTGAGGTGGTCGGCGGCGCTGTTGCTGCCGGCGTTCCCGGGACGTAGGACCGCCGCCAGCGCCTCGCCGGTGTTGTCCAGCCACGCACCCGAGCGGGTGATAGCCGAAACCGCCCTTGAAGTTGCCCTTGGCGCCTTGTTTGTGCGCCGTAACCAGTGTCGCGTCCAGGTCGATCACGACCTGCTCGATCGTTCTGCCGGCGGCGCGCGAGCCCGCCAACTCGGCGCCGGTCAGCTCCCCCGGGCCAGCCAGGCCCGGTCCCGCGCGACCGCCCTGGCCCGGCGCACGCCGGCCAGCATCGTCTCGTCGACGCCGTCGAGGACCCGCCAGATCGTCGGGGTCGAGGCGACCGACCCGGCCGGACCGTGCAGATCCTCATGATCAGCCAGCACCTGCACGTCACTGATCGTCCGCGCGCCGTCGGCGATCGCCACGGCCACATCGACCAGCACCCGGCCCGGATCGTGACCGGCCCGACGCTCCCGCAGCCCGTCGGTGGCTTCCGACAGCGCCGCGGTCAACCCGATCCGGTCCGCCAGCTCGCCCAGCAGCACCGTCCCGGCGTGCGACACCACCCCGGTCCCGTCCGTCGTGACGACCGGCGGTGTCCTGCTCCTTGTACGGTGCACCCGCGAAGTGCCTCTCCCGTATGGTGATCATGTTCCCTATACAAGAACAGAATCCCATGCAGGGCAGGCACTTTTGCTTGTCTGCGGCCCGTGTCGGACCCCAAGATCAGCTGACTACTGCAACACCGGGGCTAGCGCCCACTGGTCACTGTCGAGTGGGGCGGCCAGCGAGGTTCCGGCGGCTATCGCGCGTGTTGCGCAAGTTTCGCCTTCTCGGCGTTGGTTGGCGCGGCGGAGAGGGGTTGCGTCCGTGCGATGCGGGCGACCGACGGCGGACACGTCGCCCCGCTCGTTCGTCGAGGCCGTCACCTGGGTCAGCCTATCGAGGCCTCCGGGGGCCGGACCTCCCCGCCGTGCCAGCATCGGCCCGTGACCCCAGTCCCCAATCTCGTCGCCGAGGCGACCCGCCGGTCCGGCGTCGTGTGCGTCCCCGCCGGGTGGCGCACCGGCCCTGCTGTGGCACCTGTGGCACGAGGACCGGATGTACGTAGTGGGCGGCGGTCAGGAGCAGCCGCTGCCGCTCGGGGCCGGCCCGGCGCTCGTGAGCGTGCGCTCGGCCGCCAGCCGGTCGGGTCGGGTGGTGGAGTGGGCCGCCGATGTGGATGCGGTCCTGCCCGGGACAGCGCTCTGGGAGCAGGTCGCCCGGCTGCTCGCGGCCCGACGGCTCAACCCGCCGGATCGGTCCGACGTGGTCGGCCGCCGGGTTCGCGGGAGCGCCGTGCTGCGCTTCACCCCGGTCGGGATCAGGCCGCCTTCACCTCGTTCAGCTGGCCCGTGCTCACGTCGTAGACGAAGCCGCGGACCGAGTCCTTGACCGGAATGGAGGTCTCGGCGTGGATGCGGGCGATGCTCTGGCGCACATCGGCTTCGAGGTCGGTGAATG
>JALYMZ010000283.1 GCA_030773435.1 Actinomycetota bacterium
CGCGGTGGGCGTGGACGACGCGTCCACCGAGGTCAGCAAGCGGTTCCGGGCGGCGGTGCGGGACCTGCCGGTACGCCGGGAGACCCGCGCCGGCTACGACCGGGACAAGTTCCCGCACTGGGTCGACGCCGACGAGGACTGCCGCGACACCCGCGACGAGGTGCTGGCGGCGGAGAGCCGGGTGTCGGTAGACGGCTGCGACATCACCCGTGGGGAGTGGTGGTCGTGGTACGACGGAGCGACGTGGCGTCGGTCGTCCGACGTCGACATCGACCACGTGGTATCTGTAGCTGGCTCGGGCATCGCCGCATCAGAGCGCGGCTGATCACGTCAACGGCATGCCGATGACGGGATCTGACCGGACGACAGCGCGGATCGCGGCATGACCGGACGTCTCTCTGAAGCGATCGCCGGCACCTTCGTCTTGGTTGCCAGGTACGCGAAGGGGTCGCCCTACTCAGGCGACCAACGAACACCGTCGGGAGTGCAGTGAGTTGTCGTCTCTGCCTCGTGGCCCGGCAAACACTGTCCGTCGATCAGCAGTCGCCCGTTTAAGGGTTGGTCCAAGGAGACCTCGTAGTCGACTGGCTTGTTGCTGGGACAGTCTCCGCCGTCCAGGCCCTGCTCGACTTGGAACGTCACCACGACTTCCGAATCGCCATACTCGACCGTTGGCTCCAAGACATCTCCAGTGATGCCGCTATTGCAACCAAGCCTCTGAACCTCCACGGTCATGCTGCTCGATGAGTCGGACACTTGAGCATCCTTGGGCAGAAACCAGACGGCGGCGTCTCCCCTGGCGTCAGGCGACGTCGGCGCGGACGTCTCGCCGACCGAGGTGGCTGGCGAAGATGTGGCAGGCGGTTCGTCGTTGCACGACGTCAGCGTCAACAACAGGCCCGTACAGCCGATCAGTGCCAGAGTCCGCATACCCGTTCGACGCGCCCGAAGCCGTAACCGTTCCCTCCGAACCTCCTGCTTTGCGCGGTGACGGCGCGGATCACCGGCATAACAAGCATGTCCGGACGTCCGGCGGAACCCATACCGGGGTCATCCCAGGCCGAAGTGGTGGTCCACCATGCGCGTCGGACACGACCGCCGCGAAGTTCCTGGTGAAGGAGCCGCAAGCCGCGGGGTCAGTCTTCTCGAGGATTCTGGATGTCAGTCGTCGGTGCGAGTCAGTCGTCGTCGCAGTTCGAGGTTCTCGCCGTGCGCGGCTGCCAAGGCACTTTGCAGTGCGGCTACTTCCTCGCGGTGGCGGCGGCGCTGATCCTTCAGCTGTGTCGACAGCGCGCGGATGGCGGCTGTGCTTGACGAGGCGTCCGGCGTCACCGCCGGTTTGGACATGGATGCCGACCGTTGCCCACGCAGCTCGGTGATCCGTGAGCGGAGAGTCGGCGTGTTGTAGAGGAAGTCGGTTGAGACGCCCGCCTTTCGGGCGACCGCGACGAACGTGATGGGATCGCCTGCCCTGGCCATCTCGCGCAACGCCGTTGAGGCGCGCTGCAGTGCGTGGTCGTGTCGCGCCTTGGCGGCTCGGACAAGGTGGTCGGTCACCCGGCAGCGCCTCCCTCGGTGCTGCCGCACTGATGTTGCCCTCGGTCGTTGACGCCCGCGCCGCGGACAGCCTGGGTGGTGTTGGTGATGTCCTCGATTGAGAGCAGGATCCGGCGCAGTGATCTCGCCTCGGCCTCGCGGCCTTGCAACCAGACGTTGGCCTTGTCCATCTCGGCGCCGTACTTGGCGAGGAAGGTTCTCTTGCGCTGGCCCACGAGGCGTTCGGTGTCGGCGAGTTGGCGGCGCAGCTCGGGGCCGTGGCTGGCGTCGGTGACGAACTTGTCGCACGAGAGGCAAGCGTTGCCGCGGTTGCACACCTGCTTGGGTGGCAGCATGCACCAGCCGTTCGGCAGCACGCGGTCGGCCCGTTTGTCGAGCTGGAGGACGTCGTAGAGGTCGCCCTGGTCCATCGGCAACGGCCGCCCATCGGTGGTGACCTTCTTGAACCGGAGGAACTCGCGCTCGGCTGTCTGGGAGAGGGTGACTGCGTAGTGCATGGTCATCTCCGGCGTGAGGTGTCCGAAGTACCGCATCACCACATGCAGCGGGACGCCGGCGTTGAGCAGGTTGGTGGCGGCGGTGTGTCGGAAGCGGTGCGTCTTGCTGATCCGCACCAGCTTGCCTTGGCTATCGGTGATCCCGAGCCGCTCGGTCAGTCTGCCGAGGATGGCGTGCAGGGTGGCATGTGAGTACGGATGCTGGCCGTTGCGGTTCTGCACCTGGCGGAGGAACAGGTAGGCAGGTTCACGGTCGGGTTGACCCATCGCCGCCATGTGCTGTTTTGCCACCCCCTGCTGCGCTCGGATGATGGCGACCACCTCGGCATCGACGGGGATGGAGTTCGACTGGCCCGATTGGACCTTCGTCTGCTGGTAACGCATCCGAG
Organism: Actinomycetota bacterium; assembly: GCA_030773435.1. Taxonomy (GTDB): domain Bacteria; phylum Actinomycetota; class Actinomycetes; order Propionibacteriales; family Nocardioidaceae; genus JALYMZ01. The sequence goes on from JALYMZ010000283.1 coordinate 2,444, forward strand.
CGACCAGCCCGGAATCGTCGGCGTCCTTGGCGCCCACCAGCGGCAACAGCGGATCGAAGTCCATCATCAGGACCTCGTTGACCCGCCGCCCGGTTCGGATCAACAGCATCAAGGCGTGGAAGGCCGCCAGGTCGCCCAGGCCGCCCTCGTCCTTTGGCAGAGCCAGCAGTTCGGCGCCCTCGGCGATGCGGGCGACAACATCATCTTCGAGAACCATGTCCTCGCTGCGCTTGTTGGTCAGCCGAGGCTTGTCCCCGGGCCGGAACAACACACTGTGGGCAATACCCAGGCTCAGCCATCGAGGTTCGTCCAGGGTCGTGGCGGCCTCGGCCCGGTTGTCATACATCCAGGCGTAGAACTGCTCGATCGTGGTCAAGATCTGGCGATGGGGATTGGCGGCCAGCGGTTTGCCGGCACGATGCCCTGAGGTCACCCGGTGGCTGCGCAACGCTGCCAGGAACCCTCGCATGAAGTCGCGTAGCGCATCGGCTTCGACGACGAGCGCCGGGCCGTCGTCTCCAGCGTCGTCGAGGTAGCGCTGGAGCCACTTGAGACCGTCCAGCCGGGTCTTGAGGGTGCTCCAGGTGTGGCGCTCGGTTTCCAGACAGGTCGACAGCCACCACTTGGCAGCCTCGCGGAGCCAGTCGCTGGTCAGGTGGCTGAAGTTGGCGATGCTGCGCCCGTGTGGCTCGTGCTCGCGTTGCGGGATGCGGTGGTCGAGTTGAGGGTTCCAGACGTCCAATCGCCACCAGTCGCCTCGGTGGTAGGGGTAGACGAGCACGTCTTGGAGTCGACGGATCGTCGACAACGCGTGGTCGTCGTTACTGTGTCCCAGGTCGGCGCCGCGCAATCTCGCGCCCTGGGCTTGACGGAGCCACTCTTGAGGAGTCAGTTGCAGCAGCGACTGCGCGCCTCGCGCCGTGGCGCCGCCCTGGCTCGTCGCCACCCGCAACACCCGGGTGGCTGCGTTGAATCCGATGGGATGGACCCTGCGCCCGAGCTCTATCTCACGATGCAGGAGCCAGGCGAGTTCCCACGTCATGGCCCCGGGAAGACCGCGGAGGTTCAGCGCGATCGTGGTCCAGGGGCCGCCTGCGCTCGTCTCCGACACGGCCGCTCGGTATCCCGCGGGCATGGTGGTCTTGTCGAAGTGGTCGCGCCGGCAGTCCTCGGGTAATGAAGTCCACAGGCTGGCCGCGATCTCGGCATCGAACATCTCAGCGACGGGCAGCCGAGGATCTCGGCGGTCCAGCCGCTTTGCTGCCGACCCGTTGCGCTGGACGCTCTTGCTGGGCTGCTCACTCATCGGCGGCCGGCTCCCATCCCTGCACGACCTGACGCCAGTTGGCCAAGGCGGCGAGTTCGGCATCGTCGGTGACGTGGCCGTAGGTGTTGGTCGTGGTCTGCACGTCCCGGTGTCCCAGCCGGCGGCTCACCACGTGCACCGGGGTGCCCGCCAGCAGCAGGGCAGTCGCATGGGTATGGCGGAACCAGTGCGGCGTCATTGCAGCCGGTAGCTCCGGGACCAGTCGCTTCATCCGATCCAGGTGCGCATAGACGCTCTCGGTCCGGATCGGGGAGAACAGCGGCTCGCGGAATGTGTTGCAGAAGATGTAGCCGGCGTCCCAATCCGCGATGACCGCGTCCGCGCCGCGATCACACAGCCACCACACATAATCGCCGTAGAGCCGGTCAAGCCGACTGCCGACGTACACCCGCCGAGCTCCGCTCTTGAGCTGCAGCCCATGTGGGTGAGGCCTGGGAACGACCCGGATCGAGGCAGTGTCGCCGCGACCCGTCATCCAGTCGCGATGCTGCAGCGAAAGGGCCTCCCCGATCCGCATCCCCGTCTCGGCCAACAGTGTCCACAGCAGTCGGTAGCGCAGGTCACCCGACCACTCGCCAGCGTCCGTGTCGAGCCGCGCCTCGGCAGTGATCAATGCGTTGACGGCCGCGGGCTGCAGGACCGGGACCTCGCGCGGGCGAACCCGCACCCTGACCCTGGAACGGCGCTCGCCCTGACGGCGCGCCACATGCTCCAAAAATGGCAGATAGCGGTCAGGTCGAGCGCTTACCTGCTCGTAGAGGAACGAGGCCGCCTGCACGCCCATCGCGGCGTGAAACCGGTAGAAGCTCATCACCGGACGGACGCGAGCGGCAACCGTCGAATCGGCCACGCTGGGCGCCGGTCTGATAGCGACCGCTTCGGGGCCGACCTGGCCCGTGCGTAGCGCCTGTAGGAACGACCTGAAGTCGGTCAGCTGGACCGCATCCCAGTCGCGTCCACGATCCTGCAAGTGCGTCGACCACAGCGCGAGACTCTTCGCGTAGGACCGGATCGTGTTCGGCGAGTAGTCCGACTGGCGTGCGAATTCCAGGTACGTCTCCACCGGAGTGATCACACAACCGTCATCGTCGACGACGGTCCACGTCACCTCGTCTTGGAGCTGCACTCGCTGTGTTGATGCCAACGCGTCCTCCTCGTTGACCGGAACATAGGAGGAGGCACCGACAAAGCTGACCGAGGGGAACAACAGCAGCTCTCCCGTACCTGATAACAGCAACGACGACCCGGCACCGGCCGTGCTCAACCCGCCGGTGGCAACATGATCGACACGGACTCGCCGTACCGGATAACACCTGGTGGCGCTGGCCGAGGCGTGGGACTCCGGCGCCAAGCGGTGGAACGCCACCACGCGGCGCCGGTTCGCCAACGACCTCCGCGACCATCGCAGCCTGGCCGCGGTCACCGACAACGTCAACGCGTCGAAGAGCGACCGGGACCCGGCGGAATGGTTGCCTCCAACCAACCAGTGCCGCTACCTGCGGCACTACACCGCGGTGAAGGTGCGCTGGTCACTGGCGGTCGACCGGACCAAGAAGCGGGCGATGCTCGTGGTGGTGGAGGACTGTCGCAACACGGTGATCCGGGTGGACAAGGCACGGGTCACCCTGGCCGGGTGACCGCGCGCCCAGTGGGTACGGGCACCGCGTGGACGAGCGCACGGACGAACTGACCTGCCCGCACTGCGGCACGCCGTACTCCTATGGCGAGACCGGCATGGAGCCGACGGGGATGGAGCAGCAGCGCCACCAGGGCGAGGGGTTGGTCGCCGCGGGCGTCGCATTCTGCCCCAACCCGGAGTGCCCGGCGAAGCAGGCCGGATCCGCGACCCACACCGGCCGCTGAGCAGGGTGGCCGGTTACGGTGCGCCCGGAGGAGGTGCCCCGATGCCGAGCCGCGTCGACATCCACGTGGGTCTGCCGAAGACCGGTACGACGTACCTGCAGCAGACCCTGTGGCTGAGCCGGGACCGGTTGGCGGACGACGGTGTGCTGGTGCCCGGCGAGAACCACCAGGCGCAGCGGTTCGCCTTCTGGGACCTGCTCGGCCGGCGCCTACAGGGCGTGGACCAGCCCAGGGTCCCGGGCGCCTGGAAGGTGCTCGTGGAGACCGTCCGGGGCTGGTCGGGCCACCAGGTCGTCCTGTCCGACGAGTTCCTCGTCAACGCGCGGCCGAACCACGTGCGGCGCATCGTACGCGCCTTCGAGCCGGCCGACGTGCACGTAACGGTCACCGTCCGCGACCTCGCCCGGGTCATCGTCTCGACGTGGCAGCAGGAGGTGTCCAAGGGCCGCACCTGGACGTTGCCGGAGTTCGTGGCGGCCGTGCGTGACCCGGACCGGGGCCCGGCGACCGCCGGTGTCGGCTTCTGGCTGCGCCACGACCTGCAGCGGGTGCTGGCCGCGTGGGAGACCGGCGTACCACAGCAGCGGGTCCACGTGGTGGTCGTGCCACCGGCCGGGAGCCCGCCCACGGCGCTGGTGGAACGGTACGCCGCCGCCATCGGCCTGAAATCCGCGTGGCTCACCCCGGCACCGCGGGAGGCCAACCCGTCGGTGGGGGCACCTGAGACGGAGCTGCTGCGGCGGCTCAACGAGCACCTCGACGGCCGGCTCAACGAGCGCCAGTACCTGCACATGGTGAACCGGGTCGTCAAGCCGGTGCTGCGCCAGCGGACGTCGACGCCCCGGATCCGGCTGCCCGGCGGCCAGCTGGAGTGGCTGCAGCAGCGCACGGACGAGCTCGTCGAGCTGCTGGGCTGCGGCCGGTACGACGTCGTGGGGGATCCCGCCGACCTGCGACCCTCCGCCGGCTCAGACGCCGCGGACGAGCCGGACGAGCCCAGTGACACCGACCTGGCGGAGGCCGCACTGGTAGTGCTGGCGGCCACCGTGGAGGACTACGCCGGCTACTGGTGGAGGTCGCGCCGGCGCCCGGTCGACAGCGCCGCCACCCCGGCGAGCCGGGTGACCAGCGCGGCTCGGGCGCTGGGTTACCAGGCGAAGGTGCGTGCCCTGGACGCCGCGGACGACAACCGGGTCGTGGCGAAGGCGGCGCAGTGGTACCTGCGTCGCTCGTCGGGCCGCCGCTAGCAGCAGGGGGGAGCCGAGCGGCGTCCGGATATCCTCGAAGCGATGACCGGCACGACGGCGTACGCCCAGGCGAGGCGAACCCTCCTGCAGGCGGTGGGCCGTCTCTGGCGGTGGCTGCGTGGGCGGTGGGGTAGCCGAACGTCGATAGCCGCCTTCACCATCGCCTTCGTCGTCTTCACCCTGCTGTCCATGGGTCCGCTGCTCGAGGTGGATCGCGCGGTGGACCTGCCCTGGGGACGGCGGTGGCCGGAGGCGCGGCCGGTCATGGAGACGTTGGTGGTCGTCGGCCAGCGAGTGGTGTGCTTGCCGGTGCTGTTCGCCGTGGCGCTGGTCTACGGCTGGCGCAGGCGGTCCTGGCTGCCGGTGCTGCTGTCGGTGGGGGCCGTGGTGGCGGTGAACTTCGTGGTCGGTGCGCTGAAGCTGGTCACCGGTCGGGGCAGCCCGCGGTGGACCAGCGACCCGGCCTTCTTCGTGGACTTCGAAAACGGCATCCTCTTCCCCTCCGGGCACTCCGCCAACGTGGTGCTGGTGTTCGGCCTGGCCGCGTACCTCGCCGGGTACTACGGCGGTCGACGCAGCCGGCCGGCGCGGTTGCTGCTCGCCCTCACCGTCGGCGCGTCGGTCGTGGTCCTCGTGACCAGCGTGTACCTGCGCGGCCACTGGGTGAGCGACCTCGTCGCGGGATACCTCGTCGGGGGGATCGTGCTGCAGGCCACGATCCGGGTGCACGCCGCCGTACGCCGGCGCAGGTGGCATCACCGCCGCAGGATCCCGCCGCGCGGGCCGACGTCGAGCACCGGGCACCCTGAGCCGATGCCGGAGTACCCGGTCGCGCGCGCGTAGCCCGGGGCCGGCGCGTTGCGCCACCGTGTGCCACGGCTCCGCGCCGGGGCTCCCGGATCACGCGCGCTGCGGAGGACTTTGGACGTCAGGACGCTAAACCCTCCACAGCGCCGCGGCGGCGCCTCGGAGCCCACCACACAACGCGCGCCTGGCAGGATTCGAACCTGCGACCGTCGGATTAGAAGTCCGTCCTGAGGGTTCGGCTCACATCAGCCGAAGCAGTCGAAACTCCCGCTGACTGCTCGATCACCACGGCCCGCTGCAGCGGTCAACGACGAGCACGGACTCAGAAGGAGGCCGCAGAGGACCCGTACCGCTTCGCGGTGTCCCCTTCCGTGACTGTGCCGGGTCGCTGCGCAGCAGCTAACCATGAGATCCACCGAGGCGTTGTCAGCGGCAGCCTGCGCCGGCGCAGTCGGCGACCGCGGCGAGCCGCATGGCGAGCTTCCGCACCCACGTCGGGGCGGTGGCATCCGGCGGCAGCATGTTGAACCGCTCGTCCGAGTCGCGGCGTAGGTCGTACAACTCCCGCTCTCCGGTGACGTACTCGACGTACTTCCAGCGCAGGGTCCGGATCGCGTCGTACTCGGCCCACGGCTCGGCGTCGTTGCGGGACTCGATCAGCAGATCCCGGCCGGCCTGCCGCCGGGGGTCGCGGACGAGCGGCATCAGGTTGATCCCGTCCAGCGGGTGCCCGTCCACGTGCGTCCGCGCGCCCGCCCAGAACGCGGAGTCGGCGTTGCGGCGGATGAGCCCGGTCGCCATGTTGGTCAACACATCGGTTTGGTAGCCGTCGCGGACGACTTGGCGGCCGTTGATGTTGTAGGTGGTGGGGCCGGTGTAGTCGTAGGTGCCGCGCGTCGAGGCGCGCCAGTCGTCCCAGCCGGGTGGGGGTCCGGTGGATATCGGGCTCTTCGGGGCGCTGACGACCGTGATGGACATCGAGGCCACGGCGAGTGCACGATCCGGGCAGCACCACACGGGCGGGAACCAGCGCACGGTGTCGCCTCGGAGGTCAGCGGGTCTGAGCCCACCATCCGCGCCGGGTCGGTGCTGCTGCGAGCTGACCGACGACGGGCGCCGGCTCAGCCCCAGTAGGCGTACTTGGCCTCGACCTTGCCGTTGTGGTAGTCGACCATCACGTAGCTGTACTTGCCGGTGCACGGCTTGTATTCGCGGCTCTCGTACGTCTCCCCGCCGCCCTTGTAGATGGAGACCTGCTTCCCGGCGGTATCGAAGAGGCGGTGCACCCGCTTCTTCCCCATCCCCTCGTTCGCCTTCTTGAACTCCGCCTTACTCACGCAATCGTGAGTCGCGTGCGCGGGCATCGCCGCCGCGCTGAGCAGTCCGATGCTGAGCGCGAGAGCCGCAGCGACCTTCTTCATGGGGTGTCCTTCCCGAGACCTTGGCACCGTTGGGGTGCCAACTGAACGTGACCGCGACGCTACGTCGCGGTCTGCCCCGGCGGCCATAGCCCGAACGGGTCATCCTCGGAGGCCCTGGCGAGCTAGACGCCCATCCCTTCCCCGAAGCCTTCGGGCTCGGCTGGCTTCGTCGTGTGCGTGTGGCGTTGAGCCAACCCGGGCGCGCTGCGCTCTGGCCGAAATCCCAAGAGCCTGATCAGGAGGGGCGCGCCTGGCAGGATTCGAACCTGCGACCGTCGGATTAGAAGTCCGGTGCTCTGTCCAGCTGAGCTACAGGCGCGGGGCCGCCGCCAGGGTAGACCGGGTCAGCGGCGCAGCGACTCCATCCAGCCCTCGACGTCGTCCGCCGTCCGCGGGATCGCCGCCGACAGGTTGACGTTGCCGTCGGCGGTCACGAGGACGTCGTCCTCGATGCGGATGCCGATGCCGCGCAGCTCTTCGGGGACCAGCTCGTCGTCGGGCTGGAAGTACAGCCCCGGCTCCACGGTCAGCACGAACCCCGCGTCCAGGATGCCCTCCCGGTAGCGCTCGGTCGGCGCGGCGGCGCAGTCGTGCACGTCCAGGCCCAGCATGTGGCCGGTGCCGTGGATCGTCCAGCGCCGGTAGACCTTGCTGTCGGGGTCCAGCGCCTCCTCCGCCGAGCACGGCAGCAGCTTCAGGTCCGCGAGGCCGTGCGCGAGCACCGTCATCGCCGCCTCGTGGAACTCGCTGAACTTCGCGCCCGCCTTCACCGCACCCATCCCGGCCTCCTGCGCGGTCAGGACCAGCCCGTAGAGGTCGCGCTGCAGCGGCGAGAAGCGGCCGCTGACCGGGAGCGTGCGGGTGATGTCGGCGGTGTACAGCGAGCGCGCCTCGACTCCCATGTCGAGCAGCAGCAGCTCGCCGGGCCGCACCGCGCCGTCGTTGTCGGTCCAGTGCAGCACGGTGGCGTGCGGACCGCCGGCGACGATGCAGGAGTACCCGACGTCGTTGCCCTCGGTCCGAGCGCGCCGCCAGAACGTGCCCTCGACCCAGCGCTCGCCGTGCTGCAGCACCCGGTCCCACTCGCGCACGCAGTCGTCGAACCCGCGGGCCGTCGCGTCGACGGCCAGCCGCAGCTGCTCGATCTCCCAGGTGTCCTTGACCAGGCGCAGCTCGCCGAGCGCCGACGACAGCTCCTTGTCGCGGTCGGCGTCCTCCTTCACCTGCGCGTCCACCGCCGGGTCGGCGTGGCGGTGCACCCGCGCGTCTGGCACCTGCGCCAGGTATTCGGGCAGCTCGTCGATGTGCCGGCACGGTACGCCGAGCCGGGTCTCGGTCTCCGCCAGCGACGGCCGCGGCCCGACCCAGAACTCGCCGTACCTCGCGTCGCGGAAGAACTCCTCGCTCTGCCGCGACGCGCGCGGGCGGAAGAACAGCGTCGGCTCGCCGCGGTCGAGGACGAAGACGGCGTCGGACTCCTGGTTGCCGGTCAACCAGACGTGCGCGGAGTCGGCGCGGAACCGGTAGTCGCAGTCGTTGTTGCGCACCTTCGGCGCCCCGGCGGGAACCACCAGCACCTCGTCGGGGAAGCGCTCCGCCAGTCGGGCGCGGCGCTGGGCGGCCCACGGTACGACGGAATCCTCCGCGACCTCGCGAGGCGGCTCGGCCCACCCCTGCCGCATGAACTCCAGCAACGCCTCGCTGATCGCCGGGTCGTGGCTGCGGGTGCCGCCCTCCTCCGCCCCCACCGGGTTGGGGGCGGAGTCGGTCACCGGCGGGGTCGGGGTCTGCTCGTACTCGGACACGGAACGCCTCCAACTGACGTCGAGGCCACAGACAGGGCGGCACCAGCGTAGTTGCCGCGGCTGCCCGTCCAGGCTGATGCGCCCTTCTAGGCTGATGCGCCATGAGCCTTCCCATCGCGCCGCCGCGGCGTCGCAGTTGGCTCCTCGTCGTCGCCTCGGTGGTCCTCGGGATCGGGGCGGTCGGTGTGGGCGCGGCGATCGTGGTGTCGGGGGGACCGGAGGCGGCCCTGGTCGGGTTCGGGCTGGCGTCCGCTCCCGTGCCGTTCCTCGTCGCCGTGTACTTGTGGCTGGACCGCTACGAGCCCGAGCCGCGCCGCTACCTGGTGGCGGCGCTGGGATGGGGGGCGGTGATGGCGACGTCGCTCGCGCTCGTCTTCACCGCCCTGGGCATGCAGCTGACCGGCGTACCGCCCGACCTGGCCGGGGTGGTGTGGGCGCCGCTCACCGAGGAGCTCGCCAAGGGGTTGTTCATCGTCGTCGTGCTGGTGCTGCGCCGGCACGAGATCGACGGGGTGCTCGACGGAATCGTGTACGCCGGCATGGTCGGCATCGGGTTCGCGTTCACCGAGAACGTCCTTTACTACATGGACACCTACGTCACCACCGAGGAGCGCGGCGGGCCCGGGCTGTCCGCGGCGACCGGTCTGTTCATCCTGCGCGGGGTGATCAGCCCGTTCGCCCACCCGCTGTTCACCGCCGGCGTCGGCATCGGCGTCGGCGTGGCGCTGGCGGCCCGGGGTCGCAGCGTGCGCCGGCTCGCTCCGCTGCTCGGCTACGCCGTCGCGGTGCTCCTGCACGGCGCCTGGAACGGCAGCGTCATCCTCGGCGGCCCCGGCGGGTTCTTCCTGACCTATACCGGAGCCATGCTGCCGGCGCTGGCCCTGCTGCTCGGCCTGGGGCTGTGGGTACGCCGCCGTGAGGGTCGGGTGCTCGCGCAGGCCCTGCACGACTGCTCGCTGCGCGGCTGGCTGCACCCCGCGGAGGTGCCGTGGATCGCCAGCCTGCCGCACCGGTCCGCCGCCCGCGCGTTCGCCCACCGGCTGCGGGGGCCTGCCGGCGCCCGTGCCGTCAGCGAGTACCAGCAGGCGGCGACCGAGCTCGGGTTCCTGCACGACCGGGTCATGCGTGGCCGACCGCCCAAGGACGCCGCCCGGCGCGCCCGCGAGATCCTCGCCCGGATGGGAGCGTGGCGTCCCTACGTCGTACTCCCCCCTCCGCTGCCGGTGCTGCCCCGCCACCTGCGTCCACGCCACCCGGTCTGAGGCCGGCACCGAAGGCTCGGCCGGCACCGAGGACCACCGGGGCGGTTCCGGACAACCGATAGCCTCTCCAGTGCGCGGGGCAGGAGGTGGGGGCAGCAGCCCGCGACGCAGAAATCGGCGTATCGGCACTGCGGGCGGAGCATAAGGAGAGGTGGCAGGTGGCAGCCGACAGGGGTTCCGCCCGGCTGCTCGGCGTCCTCGTGCAGCTGCGCGAAGCACTGGTTGCCGTGCCGCTGCCGCTGGACACCGCCGACGTCGACGCCGCCCGGCGCACCCGCCGTGAGCTGATCGACCAGCTGGAGGACTACGTCCTGCCGCGGCTGATCGAGATCGACGCGCCGCTGCTGACCGTGGTCGGCGGTTCGACCGGCGCCGGCAAGTCGACGCTGGTCAACTCCCTGATCCGTCAGCGGGTCAGCGAGCCGGGGGTGCTCCGCCCGACCACCCGGTCGCCGGTCCTGGTGCACAACCCGTCCGACGCGCACTGGTTCGAGCAGTCGCGCATCCTTCCTGACCTGCCCCGTACGACGGGATCGACCGGTGGCACCCGCGCCCTGCAGCTGGCGGCCACCGACCGGCTGCCGTCCGGCCTGGCCATCCTCGACGCGCCCGACATCGACTCCGTGGAGCAGCGCAACCGCGAGCTGGCCACCCAGCTGCTCGCCGCGGCCGATCTGTGGCTATTCGTGACGTCGGCGGCCCGGTACGCCGACCAGGTGCCGTGGGACTTCCTCAGGAGCGCGGTCGAACGGTCGGCAGCGGTGGCGATCGTGCTCGACCGAACGTCGCCCACGTCGATGCGCGAGGTCGGCTCCCACCTGGCCGCGATGTTGGCGTCCCGCGGGCTCGGCGAGTCGCCGCTGTTCACCGTGCCGGAGGCCGCGGTTGACCCGGATGGGCTGCTACCACCCGCGGCGGTCGCCCCCATCCGCGAGTGGCTGCACGGGCTGGCCGCCGACGCGTCCGCGCGCAACGCCGTCGTACGGCAGACCCTCGACGGCGCCATCCGCTCCCTCGGCCCGCGCACCCAGGTCGTCACCACCGCGGCGCACGGCCAGAACGAGGCGCTGTCGGAGCTGCGCCGCAGCGCCGAGGGCGCCTACGCAGCGGCGGCCGACGCGATCGGCGCGGCCACGCAGGACGGCACCCTGCTGCGCGGCGAGGTGCTCGCCCGCTGGCAGGAGTTCGTCGGCACCGGTGAGCTGCTGCGGACCCTCGAGGAGCGCATCGGCCGGGTCCGGGACCGGCTGATCGACATGGTGAAGGGGCGTCCGCAGACCGCGCAGCGGCTCACCGTGGCCGTCGAGTCGGGTCTGGAGACCCTGCTGCTGGAGCACGCGGAGGAGGCTGCGGAGCAGACCGACGCCGCGTGGCGGGCCACCCCCGCGGGTCGGCAGCTGCTCGCCCGCGCGCCCGGCGACCTCGGCCGGGCGTCCCGGGAGTTCCGGGGGTCGGCGGAGCGCACGATCCGCGACTGGCAGCAAGGGGTGTTGGACCTGGTACGGCGTGAGGGCGCCGACCGGAGGTCGCGCGCTCGGCTGCTGGCGTACGGCGTCAACGGCCTGGGGGTGGCGCTCATGATCGTGGTGTTCGCCAGCTCCTACGGGCTGACCGGGGCCGAGGTCGGCATCGCGGGCGGCTCGGCCGCGCTCGGCCAGAAGCTGCTGGAGGCCGTCTTCGGCGACCAGGCGGTACGCCGGCTCGCCGAGCAGGCGCGTGTCGACCTCCAGCAACGGGTCGAGGGGTTGCTCGGGCAGGAGCGGGCGCGGTACGAGCGTGTGCTGGCCGACGTGGACCTGCCGACCGGCGCAGCGGCGCGGTTGCGCGACCTTGCCCGCGACGTCGAGGACGCCCGGCTGGAGGGGGCGGCGCGGTGAGCACGCTCGTCGACACCATGCGCCGGGCGCTGGGCGGCAGTGGGCGGGACGTGCTGGCCAAGGTCAACGGGCTCCAGCGTGCCGTCACGGCGGCGGACGGGCGCCTCGACGCCGAGCTGGTCGCCGGCGCGCAGGCCGTGCTGGATCGGGCCGGCCAGCGGCTGCGGCTGTCCGGCGAGCACACCGTGGTAGCCCTGGCCGGTGCGACCGGGTCGGGCAAGTCGTCTCTGTTCAACGCGCTGTGCGGCCTCGACCTAGCGGCGACCGGGGTGCGCCGGCCGACGACGTCGTGGCCGTTGGCCTGCGTCTGGGGCACCGACGGTGCCGGCGACCTGCTCGACTGGCTTGGCATCCCGCGCCGCCACCAGCTGTCACGCGGCAGCCTGCTCGACGCCAGCGAGGCCGACAGCGAGCTGCACGGGCTGGTCCTGCTGGACCTGCCCGACCACGACTCCACCGAGGTGTCGCACCACCTGGAGGTCGACCGGCTGGTGCTCCTGGCCGATGTGCTCGTCTGGGTGCTCGACCCGCAGAAGTACGCCGATGCCGCGGTTCACGAGCGGTACCTCAAGCCGCTGGCGACGCACCGCGACATCATGTTGGTGGTGTTCAACCACGTCGACGAGCTGCCGGTCGCGCAGGCGGACGCCGCGCTGGCCGACGCCCGCCGGCTGCTCGACGCCGACGGGCTCGGCGGGGTGCCGGTGGTCGCGACCTCGGCGGTGCACGGCGACGGGCTCGACGTGCTGCGGCGGGCGCTGGTGCAGCGG
>JALYMZ010000284.1 GCA_030773435.1 Actinomycetota bacterium
CGGCGGGCGCACACCATGAGAGAGCCACACCATCCAGCCGCGGGCAGCCGATGAGAGAGCGACCCGCCGGACACCTCGGCCCCAGCCTGGCCAGACCAGGGCCGCGGGTCCAGTCTCAAGTAGCCGATTAGCGAGCGTCCATCAGCGCCCGCGCCGTGGGACGTGGATCACCCGGTGATGGCCGTGCGCTGCGCGCCCGCGTCGTGCATAGGGACGTCGACGCTCACCCAGACCGCTTCGGCCTGCGCGACGACCTCGCCGTCCTCGCCGAGCAGCGCAGAACCGGCCGGCAGCGCCCGGCGCCCGGCGCCCTGGCGGGGCCAGCCGACGACGACGTGGCGCCGGCCGGCCAGCACGGGCGCGTGTCGCACTACCGCCAGTCGGCCGAGGACGGCGGGCCTGTCACTCTTGGCGATGACGGCGATCCCCGACGGGCAGTCCAGCGCCGCCCACAGCATCACTGGATCGACGGCGCCGTCGGCGTCAGCGAACGCGGGATCCGGCTCCCACACAGCGGCGACGACGCCGTCATCGCCCACGGAGCCCGGGAAGATGCGCAGTCCATCGCCAGGGGCGCGCTCGGGACCGCAGGTGAAGCAGCGCGGGAAGGTGTGCCGGACGAAGCCGATGTGGCGCGACTGCGCCTCCTGCGCCTGCTCGACGGTGGCGCGCGGGACGTCTCCGGTGACTTCGGCAGGCTGTGCCTGCGCGATCAGGTGCTCCCCGTCGTACAGCCCGTCGTCGCGGACGGCCAGGTCGACCTCGAGCGGCGGCGGCCGACGGACGACCTGCAGCCCGGCCCCGTCCGGGGGTGCGAGGGCGCACGCAAGCGACCCGCAGGCGTAGCCACCGTTGGCCGAGCCGTCCGGGCCGTTGAACCGCGCCGGCAACCTCAACGCAGCAACCTGCGCACCTCGGCCACCGACTCGACCGCCTCGTCGTCGGGCACACCGCCCGGGATGAGGTTGAAGGACCGGCACCCAGCCTCGGCGTACGCGGCCAGCGCCTGCGCGACGTCCTCGGGGCGTCCGTAGGGGCTGTAGCGCTCGAAGTTGTCGAACGCCATGCCGTAGAACGCCTCCATCTCTCGCGCCAGCCGCTCGCGCGCCTGCTCCGTGCTGCTCCCGAAGCCGACCCAGACCTGCAGCTCGTGCCGCCACTCAAGCGGACCCCGGCCCGCGGCAGCCGCCTGCTCGTCCACCAGCTCCAGCACCTGCGCCCAGCGTCGGGGCGAGACCCAGATGGCCAGCCACCCGTCGCCCAGGCGGGCTGCCCGGCGCACGGCCGCGTCACTGCGCCCGCCGACGAGAATCGGCACCGGCTCGGCCGGCGCCGGCATCACCAGCGCGTCCTCGAGCGGAAAGAACCCGCCGGTGGAGGTCACCGTCTGACCGTCGAGCAGGGCCCGGAGCACCGTCAGCGACTCGTCGCACCGGCGGCCACGTGTCGCCGGGTCGACGTTGCACACCTCGTACTCGTGCCGGTCCTCGCCGCCGACGCCGACGCCGAGCACCAGGCGCCCCGGCGCCAGCTGCGCCAGGTCGCTCAGCTGCCTGGCGACCAGCACGGGGTGCCGCAGCGGCAGCAGGTACACGCCGAGGTGCAGCGACAAGCGGTCGCTGGCGGTCAGCACGCTCGCCGCTTGGATCAGCCCGTCGAACCCGAACCCGCCGAGAAGCTGACGTGGTCACCCACCATGAGGTGGTCGATCCCGGCCTCCTCAACCCGTCGCACTGCTGCCCGCCGGTCCTTCGCCAGCGGCGCCATCGGGACGCGAACTCCGACCTGCACGTTCCTCACGGCAACCCCCCCGGCGGCGAACGCTCATACTGGCAGCGCTGGCGTGCCTGACGTCGCTACACGTCTACTACTACCGCATCCTCAATTGCCGCTGACCGAGCGTGGCGGCGTGCATAACCATCCGTGCGGCCGTGCCCGTCGACAGCGGGTAGGTGCCGCTACCCGCCCCGAGGGTCGAACGTGCAGCAGTCCCGCCAGCGGGTCGCGCCGACGGGGCGGCTGGTCTAAGGGGCCGGGTCAGCGCCGCCTCTTCGGCCGGAGGAACGCGGGTCAACGCGAGGTCACGACGGTCCCGGCCCGCGCAGGTAGCCCAACGGGCTCCTTCGCTCCTCGTGCTGCGGCACGCGGTGACGTTGACGCCGGCCGGGACGTCGGGCTTGAGCGGTGACCGGGTGCCGCAGGCGGGTCGCTGGGAGGGATGAAGGCTCAACTCCCTCACCGCCTTGCTGTCCGACGAGCGCTGGCAGGCGTGTGCTCGCCCGCCTCGGTGAGCTTGACGGCAACCCGGTCACCGCGGTCTCAGGCCGCCGCGAGCGACGGCAACTCGCGCCAGCGGCAGCCGAATGCCGCGAGCAGCCAGGCCGGCGGCGGGTCCTGTGGCGCCACCGGCACGCTCGACTCCAACCGCCAGCCGTCCGCACGGGCCACCGACCAGGGCACCGCCGCGCCCGCGGGCAGCACCCGCACGCCCGGCGCGAGCTGGCGCGGCTTCGACGGGAGCACCAGCTGCTGACGACGACCGCGCGTCGCCGTGAGGTCGCCGGGCTCCGCGTACGGGCCGTCCAGCCACCGCGGCGCGACCATCCACGTCAACGTCAGCGGCATGGCCGCGGTCAGCTCGACCCGACGGGACACCAGCTCCTGCGACATCCGGGCGATCTCGTCGCGGCCCTTCGCCACCAGCGTCCGCGACCGCGGCGCACGCGGCGGGCTCCACCGGCACGCGCCGTACGACCCGAGGTCCCGGACCGACCGGCGTTCCTCCGACCTGCCGTCGTCCGTGTCGACGGTCCACACGTCAGTGGCCTTCTCCCGGCGCCACGCGTCGAACGCCGCCGCGTCGGTGCACTCGACCGCGACCAGCACCGCCTCCGTGGGCTGCGCGCCCGCGAGCAGCGCCGCCCCGTCACGCGGGAACGCCCGCCAGTGCTCGACCACCTCGACCGCGGTTCGCAGCGGACCGACACCAGGCCGGGGCAGCAGGTCGTCAGGGTCGACCGGCACGACGGCGAGCGCGAACCGGGTGAGCGCGCACGCAGCCTGCACGCTCGGGACCGTCGGACGGCCCAGCTCGTCGGTCCACGTCGTCATCGCGTTCGCGGCCTGCCAGGCGGCGTCCTCGGCCGACAGCGGGTCCATCGGCTGGTCCTGACGGGCGAGCTGGTGCGCCTGCGCCTGGTCGAGCGCACGGACCACGTCGAAGTCCCGACCGCCGGACACGACCGACGAGAACAGGGGGTTCCTGGGAACTGTCACTGGATTCCTAACCTTCTTCCTGAACAGGGGGACCGATCAGACGTGCAC